>JAFVYN010000125.1 GCA_017508605.1 Clostridia bacterium | reverse complement strand
GCTGTCCTTATTCCCGATTATGAGATCGGAGAGAAAGCCGAAAGCATCTTGACCGACAAGGATCAGCTGATCCTCGTCTATTGCCGAAGCGGCAGGAGAAGTAAAAACGCCGCAAATGAGCTTGCGGCGTTAGGCTATACGAATATTAAGGAGTTCGGCGGTATCAATGATTGGAAATACGGAACGGTAACCGAATAATACCTGCGGGGTGTTGTCAATAGGCAATACTCCGCAGTTTCTTTTTGTCCGCAATCAGGATACCCTTCCTTGTAACCTCGATCACGCCGTCGGCGGCAAGATGCTTCAGCATCCTCGTAATTACCTCACGGGCTGTTCCGAGGTGTCGGGCGATGGTTTCGTGCGTCATATTCACGCTGTCCGTGCCGTTCGCCCGGGTTTCTTCGAGAAGGAAGATGGCAAGTCGTTTGTCCATGCTCATGAAAACGATCTGTTGCATGATCCACATCACATCCGAAAAACGGCTGACGGCGGTCTCAAGGGCGTAATTCTTTACCTCGAGATAGCGGTTGCTCACATCGCCAAATGCTGCCGCGCTGATGTGGTAACAATCACTTTCCTCCTCCGCGTCCACATACACGTCAAAGGTCACACTTTGTAAAACGCAGGAAGCCGAAAGCATACAGATGTCACCCGGCGAAAGGCGATAGAGCGTGATCTCCTTGCCGTCCTCGGAAAGCATATAGAGGCGAAGCCTGCCCGAGCGCACGATGAAAAGCCCCGTACATCCCATATTGTCATGAACCGGTTGGGAACGGTCGAAATGCTTTTCTGCCGTATTTTCGCACAGCAGCTGCTTGTCCGCATCGGCAAGCACGCTCCAGAACGGGAAATAGGTTTCGTAGAAGTTTTCAAGTGGCATGACTTCAACTCCTTTCAAAAAAGTTTTTTTGTATTATACCATATTCTTTTGAATTATTCAACCCTTTACATGTAAAAGAGACGGTCGTTAAAGCCGACTATTCAAAAAAACCAAGAGACTTATCTGCTTTGAATGGCTTGTACGTATCGACTTATTATTCGTGACATGTTTTTTGTGAATGGATATAAGATTTGCTTTTTCTTATTAAAATGTGAATTTTTTATTGATTTTTTTTATTTTTTTTGATAAACTTAAATTGGTTAATTCCAAAGAATAAAAAAGGAGAAAAATCATGAAAAACAAAAGTGTAAAGCGCGCATTCTTAGCGTCACTGATGGCGATGCTTCTCTGCATCAGCTCCCTTCTCGGTACGACATACGCTTGGTTCACCGACTCTGTCACCTCTGCGAATAACGTAATTCAGTCCGGTAATCTCGATGTCGAGATGTACTACGCTGACGGCACGAAGGTCGTTCCCGCAGACGGCTCTGCCGATTGGGCTGACGCTTCGGTCGGCGCGATCTTCAACAATGACAACTGGGAACCCGGTTACGTTGAGGTTCGCCACATCAAGATCGCAAACGTCGGTACTCTCGATCTGAAGTATCAGCTTCATTTCTTCGCAAACGGTGACGTTTCCGACCTTGCGGATGTGATCGACGTCTATTTCGTTGATCCCGCCGCGCAGGTGGCTGACCGCGCCGTACTGAAGGACATCGAACCCGTAGGTACGCTCAGAGAGGTTCTTGCCGGCATGCCCGGTAACGCAAACGGCGACCTTCTTGCCGGTAAATCCGATACGGTGACCCTTGCTCTCAAGATGCGTGAGAACGCGGGTAACGAATACCAGAACAAGGCGATCGGCTCTGACTTCGCGATCCAGCTTCTCGCAACCCAGCTCACTTCCGAAAAGGACAGCTTTGACGATCAGTATGACAAGGATGCGGAGTTCCTGTCGGTTGACAAGAGTGCCGCTATCGTCAACAACAACGGTAAGTTGGGCGAAGAAGTCGTTTTCACTGCTAAGACGCCTTACGGTGATATGAAGGTGACCGTTCCCGCAGGCGCGCAACTGTCTTCGGTTGATGTTTCTTCCTTGAAGCTCACCGTCAAGAACGCCGCAAGCGGCTACAACGGTACGCTTACCGCCAATCAGGTAGCAAGCGGTTATGAGATCTACGTGGACGGCATTTCCGACTACATCAATCCTTTTGTAAACGCTTCGGAAAGTAAACTGTATAATTACAGCGATATTAAGGTCGAGCTTCCCATCGGTGCGGGCAGAAAGGACGTAAAGGTGTATCAGAATGGCATGATGCCTTCTACCACTTGGGCAAGCTATGATTCCGCTACCGGTGTTGCCACCTTCAGCGTTGATTACTTCACCCCCTTCTCTCAGGCAAAGAAGAGCAACATTACCGTGGTTTACACCAAGCTCAGCGAGGCTGAAAAGCAGCTCAACGAAGTCCTTGAAAGCATCACCTCGGGTGACAGCGTAACCATCAACTCCACCGCGGGCAACACGGTCTCGGTAAACAACATTGCCGACGCGCTGAACGGCTCCTCCAACATTATTCTTGTCGGTAACGGCGCCGCCAATACTACCGTTACCTCTGACGGTGCCACCGTTACCGCGGATAGCTTGACGCTGAAGGACCTGACCGTTCAGTCCATGGGTACTACGACCATCAATGGTAACAACACCACCATCGAGGGCGTTACCTATCAGTCTGCCGGTGCTTCCTACGGTCTGACCGTTTCCGGTTCTGACACAACGATCAAGAACACCACCGTCGAGGGTGCAATGGCAACTCAGGGCTTACTGCAGATTGCCAGCGGATCTGATACCACCGCTTCCGTGACGAACGTTTTGGGTCTTACCATTACCGATGTCAGCCCTTGGGGAGGCAGCAGCGGCTTCACATTCCGGAACATAAACGGAACCGTGAATCTTAGTAACTCCACGATCAAGGTTGGCGGTGCTGCCATTGGATTCGGTCCGAACAACAGCACGACCAGAGGCTACGTAAACGTCAGCAACTCGACCTTCGACAGCACCTCTGCTTCGATTTCTACCGTTATAGCATCAACTTTTGATACAGTAGTATTTGAAAACACTTGGAACAGCAGTGCGATTTCCTTTACTGTAGGCGGTGTGACCAACACCTTTACAGGCTGCGAGTTCAAGGCAGACGTCGATTTCCAGAGCGCTAACTGGGGTAACAAGAACGTTACCCTGACCTTCACGGATTGTACTTACAACGGCACTCCCATCACCGCTGACAACATCAAAGACCACTTTGTTTTCAACAACGGCACGTTCGGTCTGCAGAACCGCGACCAACTCACCGTGATCGTCAACGGCGTCACCGTCACCCTGTAAGTCATAACCGCATCAGCAAAACCGCATCCGATTTTCGGATGCGGTTTTTTATAAAACAGCGCTTTGCCTCTTGACAAAGACAATACTTCGTGATATGATGTATTACGTGAGGAGGAGTATTGTATGGACATTCAACTGAAACGCGGGCTTCTTGACGTATGCGTGCTTTCGGCGATCAAAAACGAGGATTCCTACGGCTATAAGATCATCAAGGATCTGAAGCCCTGTATCGAGCTGTCGGAATCGACGCTGTATACCATTCTGAAGCGCCTCGAAACCGCAGGCATGCTGACGGTTCACACCTCTGAACACGGCGGCAGACTGAGAAAATACTACCGCATCACCCGAAAAGGACTTCAGCGCATTGAGGAATTCAAATCCGAATGGCGCGAGGTCATGATGATCTACCGATTTGTCACCAAGGAGGATCACGAACATGACTAAACAAGAATTTTTGTCAGCCCTTGAAGAAAAGCTGATAGGACTGCCCAAAGCCAATATCGAAAACTGCCTGTATTTTTTCTCCGAGATCATCGATGACCGTATGGAGGACGGGCTTTCGGAAGAAGACGCCGTTGCCTTTCTCGGTTCGGTGGACGAAGCTGCCGAGGCGATCCTTCGGGAGATTCCCCTCATCCATATTGCCAAGGAAAAGCTTAAACCGAGACGCCGTCTGAAAACGTGGGAGACCGTCACGCTTGCCATCACCTCACCCATATGGGTATCCCTCGCAATTTCTGTGATTGCCGTGATCTTTGCTCTCCTCATGGTGGGCTTTGCCCTCATTCTATCGCTGTGGGCGGTCTTTTGCGCCCTTGTCGGGTCGGCATTCGGCGGCGCGGTGTCGGGCTTTATGTTTTTGGTAAGCCAAAACCCCTTGGCAGGCATTGCCCTGCTCGGCGCGGGGCTGCTTTTGGCGGGGCTTTCGATCTTTTGGTTCATCGGCTGTCAGGCGGCAACCAAAGGGATCCTCGCGCTTGCGACCACCATGGCATTTTCGATAAAAAAACGTCTCGTCGGAAAGGAGAGATCTGACAATGAGTAAAACCAAACAGCATTGGCTGATCGCCGCCGTCATTCTCACCGTGATCGGCACGGTCATCGTCGGCTCAGCCGTTATGATGATGAAAGGGGATCTATCACTGATGTCAGGCACAAGCTATGAAACCAATCACCACCCCGTCACCGAAGAATTCGGGGCGATCCGCATTTCGCTTGATACAGCCGATCTCAGGCTCGTCTATTCTTCGGACGCGTCCTCTTCGGTCACCTGCTACGAACAATCAAACGTAAAACATGCGGTTGCCGTCAAGGACGGCACGCTCGTCATCGAGGTAGTTGATGAGAGAAAATGGTATGAGCATATCGGCTTTTTCACAAAAAACTCCACCGTCACCCTCACTCTGCCCGAGACGGTATACGGCATGCTTTCGGTATCGTCAACCACAGGGGATATCGAGATCGACCCCGACTTCACCTTTCAGAGCATCGATGTCGCGCTGACCACGGGAGACGTGATCTGCAAGGCGTCTGCCAAAGAAGATCTGAGGATCGAAACGACAACGGGCAAGATCACCGTCAGCGATCTTTCTGCCGAAGCGATCTCTCTTACGCTCTCGACAGGCAGTCTGAAGGCGTCGGGGATCACCTGTCGAAAGGATCTTTCTCTGAATGTCACAACCGGCAAAACCGAGCTTTCGGATATCACCTGTCGGAATCTTTCTTCGGACGGAACAACAGGCTCGGCGGTGCTGAAGCACGTGATCGCCGAAGAAACGCTCTCCCTTGAAAGAAGCACGGGAGATATCATCCTTGACAGGGTCGATGCCGCCACACTCAAGCTCAGGACCACCACGGGTGATGTAAAGGGCAGTCTTCTGAGCGAAAAGGTCTTCTTCGTCGACACTACTACGGGCGATCGGGACTACCCCCATACTTCAAGCGGCGGAACTTGTGAGATCGAAACCACCACGGGCGATGTAAGAATTACCTTAAAAACCGAATGATCATCATCATTCTCACAGCACAAGCTATTGCATTTTTTCAAATCTATGCTACAGTATCCTGTCTGACGCTCAGGCATTATCAAGAATCGTGATCTTGACAACGGACCCGATGTCGATAAGCGGGCAATCAACCTTCTCATCCTCCCCGATACCCCCTTGGCACCCCTCACCAATCCCACGGAAGACATCGAATACAAAAAACGAAAAAAGCTGTCGCAAACGAAAGCGTTTGTGACAGCTTTTTTTCACAGTGTTTCCAGCGCCTCGACAAGGCGGTAATGACGGCGGTGAATGGGATTGTCGGGATACATGGTAAGGCGGCGCTTGAAGACCTGCCTGCAATCAGCAAGCAGAGTGGGATTCGGAAGATACTCCGCACGGTGAGCGGCGGCAGACCTGAGCCATGCCGCAAGAGAATCATAGCTTTTCGACTCAGATGCCGTTTTCTCAAGCACAGTCATCGCCCGACTGATATATTCGGCTGACTCCTCCGCTTCACAAAGGTCCTTCTTGGCGCGGGCGATCAGCAAAAGCATTTCGGCATAGACGATTTGGTTATATGCCTCACGGAAGGAATCGTACTCTTTCATGCTCGAGATGACCTTTTCGGCTGCCGTGATCGCTTCCTCGGGCATTTCGGCAGCCAGAAAGACCGTGGCGGCATCCTGATAGACCGTCCGCATGTCATTCGGTGAGCCGCGCTCGGTTCTTGCCAGCCTGACACAAGAAAGCGCGCGCGGGATCTCGCCCGTTTCCAGGCACTGCCCGATCACGGCATGGCAATACCGAAGCGTAAAGCTTGTTTTGTTCTCTTTGATCTCCTTCGGCATATGCCCAAAGAAATCCTCCGCATGGAAAAACCGCTCCTCAGCCAAGGACAAAAAGATCTCTCCGCTTGCCGGACGCCCTTCTTTACGGTAAAGCTCGGCAAGAGACAAAAGCATATAGAAATACGAGGTAAACGTATCGGGACGTAGTGACCCCTCTTTTTCAAAAAAGGCAAGGCATTCGCCATAAACACGCTCGGCATCCGAAAAGCGCTCAAGCTCACGGTAGCATTCGGCAAGCTCCCGTCTTGTGTAAAGCGTTTCCTCGTCAAAACGGTCGGGGCAATAGCGTCTTGCGAATTCTTCCATGGCAGACAGTCTGATCTCCATAAAGGCAAGCTCGCGGTCATAATCGCCCGCGCTGTCGCATTCCAGCGCGTGATATTTCATCATCATGGCATAGGACAGCCAGCCCGTGCCGTCATCATCCTCTGAGGGCTTCGGCATCATGACCGAACAATGCCTCATGAGTGCGCTAAGCACACGGTCATCGTCTCCAAGCGCTGCGGCGATCCGTCTGTCAATGGCATACGCATAGCTTTCAAGCTCGGGGAAAACCTTTTCATAGCGCTTGTTGACTTCATTCATAAAGGACAGCCCGACCGACAGGATCGCGTCGGCAGATGAGACGTCGCCCTGATCGAGAATCCCGGATGCCCCCTCCAGTGCGATCCACTGCAAGAATAAATGCTCGCTGTTATCGACAGTTGGGTTCTCCAGTAACAAAGAAGCGATCAGCTCGCACGCCGTTTTGTGATACGACGCATCCTGTTTCCCCGTCACGGCGCTGTGAAGCTCTCCCATTTTCTGATACAGCGTGAACAGGGTGAACCACTCATCGGTATTCTGAAGAATGCGCACCTCCCGTTCGATCTTACCGCCGAGCATGATAAGATCCGACAAAACGTCGGTCTTTCTGCCGTAATACAGATCGCGTTCGATGATCGCAAGATATAAGCGGTAGCGAAATTCCCGCAAATGGAAGGGGGAATCCTGATCGAGCATGTGTGACACCAGCGCGCGACAATGCTCAAGCGGGGTGTATTCGCTTTTATCGTAAAGTACCGCACGGTAACGTGCCAGACGCTCGGCACTCTCAAACAAAGCGCGCCACTCACTCAAGGGGCTGTCGGCACGAAAGACCGACTCACGGAGCGAAAACGCCTCCTCAGCATAGGGAATGGCACGAAGCGCCGCTTCTTTGAGGATCTCTTCCCGATAGGGATCGTCATCGGAGCAGTGAAAAGCGCCCTGCCCGTTCCGATAATCCTGATATACGACCTCTGCCATGGCTTCGAGCGTTCCCGCAAGGCGGCGGCTCAGAAACGGGGTCAGCGTCATCTTGCGGTAAAGCCCGATCGACTCCTCATAAAGATGCTCGGCATTGCGGTGGCGGATCGCCTCAAGACATCTGCCCGCGCGGAAATATCCGTATGCGTGGGATGCCTCGCGGTTGTGACAGAACGCCGCCGAAGCGTAGGATAAAAAGGCGCGGGATGCCTCACGGTGATCCTCGTTCTCCTCATAGAGACAGGCGCGCCTGAAGTATGCCGATAGCAGACGGTCGATCGCCCCGTCATCCCAATCCTCGCGTTTTTTTTCGCTCTCCAGAAAGGCATCATACCACATAATGGCAGAATCTCTGTCACGGCGGGTACCGATACCCGTTTCATGTGCCTCCGCTAAAGACAGCATGGCGGGGGCATAGCCGTCGTTTGCCAGTCTCTCAAGGATGGCAAAGGAGCGCTCGGGGTCACGCTCCACGAGAATGCCGTAGCGGTAAGCAAGCGCTACACAAAAACGGTGATGCGGGGTATGATCCCGTCTGTCACCAAGCGCCCCGCGCAGCGCGGTAAGAGTCGCTGTGGGATCGTTTTTGTCCAAAGAGGCGGGAAGCCCTTCGTAAAGGCCCTGCAAGGAGGCGGGATCGGTTTCGGCAAGCGTAATGGGAAGGATCGGCTTGCCGCTCTTTTTCGCCGCAGGGTATTCACAACGCATGACGTAATTGCCCTCTTCGGCAAGATGGGGCGTCACGGCAAGCAGAAAGCCATCAGCACCAAGAAGCGCCTCCTCGATCGTCTTGTTAAAATCCTCACCCGGCACCAGAAAATCGTCATACCAGATCGCAACGTCCGAAAGTCCGGGCAGATCGTGAAGCCATTTCATCAAGGATAGAGCCGCCGCGCGGTCTTTTTTACGGTAGCTCAGAAAGAGCGAGCGCTCAAAAGATTCTTTGATCTCTTGTCTTTCTTCTTCATCCGAAAGCGCCGATCTGACAAATGCCTCCACCCTGTCCTCATAGCTCAGCCCATCCTTCGGACTGTGGTAGGGCGAGAGATATTCCAGCGATCCGTAAAGCCTTGCGTACTCCGCTTCGCAAAAGCGGTCAAGAAGGAAAAACGCCGTCGGGATACTGAGAGAGTGTGCCATCGGGACAAGGGTGTCTCTTGCGACACTGCCCTCGGTCAGATACCGCTTTGTCACTGCCACCGCCACAAGCGAAACATCAGAAAGCACAAGGGAGACCTCTTCCTCCGAGGGCTCGTTGCGAAAAAAACAAAATGCTGAGGGCAGAACCTGAGAGAGCAGACCGGAAATGACACCCATACGGGGAGAATCCTCTGGGTGAGAGAGAAACAGGATCTTCGGAAGAGACGAAAGATCGTAATTCTGATATTTTGGCAACACGTGATAGCCCAGTTCCATACTATCCTCCACTCAAAAAAAGATAACTTATTATACCAAAAAAGCGCCCGTCTGTCAAGCAAGACAGCGGACGCTCTTTGTCATTTCATCAATTCATCGCTGAGGCGAAGGATCTCGTCGGCGACCTTTTGTCTTTCCCGCTTCAGCACCGTGCGGTAAATGGGATACGCAAATGCCATGGGAAGCGAGCCGATCACACCGACAAGAATGCCGATCACCACAGAAAGCGTGCCCGACATCGCAAAAAAGCTGCCGAGATCGGTCATGATCAGACTCATGCCGAAGCCGAGAAGAAGCGCTCCGAGAATTCCCGATACCAAAGACGCGATCTCCGCTTTTGTACTCACCTTGCGATCGAGCCGTTTCAAGCGCTCCAGCTTACTTTCCTCGCGTGCCTCCGGCTTGGTATAACGGCTGCGGATTTTCTTAATTTCCTCCTGCTCCCGGGCGGAGTAGGTAAAAGAAAAGCTGTTTTCATTCATTTCATTCATATTGTTTCTCCTTTGTCAATGCCCGCAGACTCTTTTGACTGCGGATCAGTATATAGATAGTCAGTATGCCGAGAACGAGACAGACAACGGTTCCTCCGACGGCAAGCATCACCGTCTGAAAGACGCCGTCGGATTCCTTGCCGAAGGTCGTCAGCATAGTGGAAGAAAGCGTCAGCATTGAAACCGACGATGCCGCCAGCGAAATGCACCGACAGGCGGCATGCAAGGGGTCGGGATAGCGCTTGTACCCCGCGCACTTGACGATCGCCCCCGCAAAAGAGCCGAAGGTATACGCCGCCATTGCGATGGTCGTGATCTCGTGATGGTAAAAGGTCCTCTTCCAATAGACCATAAAAAAGACCATCAGCGAGAGAAAGAGCGTCAGCACCGTAAACACCCTGCCCACGGTTCGGTATGCCTTAAGCTCCGAGAAAAGATCCCCGTCGGCACCTTGCTTTTCTGTCTGCCGAAACAGATACAGCCGTAATAACGAAAGCGTGAGATAGTAGCCGCAGAGCGAAATGTACCAGAAGCTTTTGTGAAACAGCCCGAGCGCGAGGTGAAAGATCCCGTACAAAGCACCGATCAGACTGCCCGACAAAAGCGTCAATGTCATTCGGTATCGGCTGTCTTGCCGAAGGCGTCCGATATAGGTGCTTTTCTTCAAAAAGGCGCGGACTCCCTTCACGATGGCGGGCATCTCACACGAAAGCACGGTAAGAGCATACGCCGAGAGCGTATACGCCAGATACGAAAGCGGACTGTTGGTGTCGAAAACCGTGAAAGCGAGGATCAAAAGCACCGTACTGCCGATCACGAGAAGGACCGTCAGGGCATAGGGCAAAAACAGAACTTTTTTAAGCAAGCGTTTCATTCCTGTCACAGTCCCGTTTCAGTCTCACCGTAAAACAGGAACCCTCCCCTTCCCGACTCATGACCGAGATCTCGCCGCCGATGATATCGACCACGCGCCTGACAAGGGCAAGACCGAGTCCGTTTCCTTCGGTGGCATGCGAGGTATCACCCTGATAGAATTTTTCGAAAATATGCGCGCCGACCTCGGGGGACATACCGCATCCCGTATCGGCAACCGTCACAACGGCATATTCGCCCTCGCGCTTCAGCGTGATCCAAACACTGCCCCCCGCCTCGGTAAACTTGAAGGCATTGGAAAGAAGATTGTTCCAGACGCATGATAAAAGCTCACGGTCATCTGTCACGAAAATCCCCTCTTCGAGATCGGTCTCGAGCGTGATCCCTTTATCCTCCCAGACGTTTTCATACAAAAGAACCGATTCACACAGCGCCTCGCTAAGCTCATAGCGCTGAGTTCTCGGGTAAACCGTCTGATTGTCAAGGCGGTTCAGCCTGAGAATGTTCGTCATCATATCCGAAAGCCGTCCGGCGGCATCGGTGATCGCTTTGGCATATTCCATCCGCTTTTCATCGGACAGAGTCTCCTCCTGCAGCAGGATCGAATAATTCTGCATGGCGGCAAGCGGGGTCTTCATTTCGTGAGAAACGTTCGAGACGAAATCGTTCCGAAGAGTCTCCACGCCCGACAGCTCCTTTGCCATCAGATTGACGCAGTCAATGATCTCATTGAAGCGATCGTCGGAAAAAACGTGATGAAGCCGTGAGATCCTGACGTCAAAATCGCCCTCGATCATCCGCTTGGTTGCCTCCACGATATGCTTCACCGAGCGATCGACCGTCAGCTTGCGCCTTAAGGTGTCGATCAGAGCGAAGATCGCGCTGATGAGAAGCACGTTCCAGAAGGTGATCTTTGCCGCCAGCGCCACGTTCTCCTCCGTCAGCGTGATTCCGAGACTTTTCGAAAGCACCGTAACAAACAGCGAAAGACAAGAGGTGATCACAAAGGCAACGAGAAGGAAAAAGACCGTATACCGATTGAGCGCTCTCAGAAAGCGCTTCATCCGATCGTGCCCTTTCATTTGATCACCGCCTTATAGCCAAGCCCGTGAACCGTCCGGATCTCGAAGCTGTGGCAGTTCACAAGCTTCGCGCGAAGCTTGGTCATATACACGTCGATGGTGCGTGTGCCGGTATCGGAATCCATGTCCCAGAACTCATCCATCAGTTGTCCTCTCGTAAAGGTCTTTTTCGGATAGGACAAAAGCTTATATAAAAGATCGAATTCCCTTGCCGTCAGCGGGATCTCCTCACCCTTCAGGGTAGCGGAGCGCTCATCGGCATCCATCACGAAGTCACCGACCTCAATACGGCGGCTGGCGGCGATCTTTGCGCGGCGAAGGAGCGCGCCGATGCGAAGCAGCAGCTCCTTGGGATCGACGGGCTTCGTCATATAATCGTCGATCCCGATCTCAAAGCCCTTTGCCTTGGCAGCGAAATCGTCTCTTGCGCTCATAAAAAGGATCGGGATATCACGGTTCAAAGCACGGACACCCGAAGCAAAGGAAAACCCGTCCGTGCCCGGCATCATAATATCCGAAATGATGAGATCAAAGGTCATTTTATACATTGCGTCATAGGCTTCCGCGACACTGCCGCAGCCGATCGCCCGATACCCGTTTGCCGAAAGAAAGGTCGTGACCGAACGAAGAAGAGCGCTGTCATCCTCTACCACTAAGATCTTAAACACGGTATTCCTCCTACTGTTTCATTGGTAGCCTTATGATAGCATACAATTGTTAAGATTTTGTTTCCGCAAAGCGCTTTTTTCTCTTTTTTCCAAAAAACAAGAAAAATTGCCCGAAGCCCTGCTCTTGACAAGACGAGCCGTGCATGGTATACTGAAAGAAACAACCAACAAAGGAGATCTCACATGATCCGTTACGAATATCTGACACTGCAGACCTATTCCCCCACCACCCCGAGCGTTTTTTCACTCTTTCGCCAAAACGGGTCCGAGTCCCTGCCGGCAAACAATCTGACCGATGCCATGAACCGTCTCGGCGCCGAGGGCTGGGAGCTTGTTTCTACCGTCACAAGCGACTCCTACGGCATTCTTTGTCTCTTCAAAAGAGCGCCGGTATAAGGGTATGAGAAAAATCGCGTATTTTGCGGGCGGATGCTTCTGGTGTATCACCCCGTTTTTCAAAATGACCAAGGGTGTTTTCTCGGTCACGGCAGGCTATTCGGGGGGTGAGGAAGAAACCCCCACCTACAAGCTCGTCAAAAGCCAGAAAACACGCCACCGCGAGACGATCGCCGTGGACTATGACGACGAAAAAGTTCCCTATACCGAGCTTCTTGACATCTTTCTGTCGGGTGTTGACCCCTATGACGGCGAAGGGCAGTTCATCGACCGCGGTCATTCCTATACCCTTGCCGTATATTATACCTCCGACAGTGAGAAAGCCGATGCCGAAGCGATGATCCGCGCGTTGGAAGAAGCATCGGGGCAAAAGACGTATATCGCCCTTGAACCCTTCAAGCGCTTCTACCCCGCCGAAGAGGAGCATCAGGACTATTACTTGAAAAATCCCGAAGCCTTCGAAGAAGAGCTGATCGCCTCGGGACGAAAACAGCCGCAATAACGTGCTCAGCCTCTCCGCATCGGTGTACCGCATACGGAGAGGCACTTTTTTACTGTTTTATTGTAAGATTTCGGTTTTTTCTGCGCATAGACAGATGAAGAACGAAAAGGAGGAAGCCATGAAGGATGAAGCACTGTCAGAACTGTTAAAGACCGATGCCGAACACGGCATGCGGCTTGTCATGAAAAGGTATACAGGCATTGTCCATGCCGTGATCAGGCGTCATCTCTCGCCCGCCTTTTCTTCCGATATCGAGGATGTGGTTGCCGATACCTTCTGTGAGTTTTATCAGACGCTTTCGCGCTGGGATCCCTCGCGCGGCAGTATCAAAGCCTATCTTTGTACGATCGCAAGACACAATGCCATCGACTTTTTACGGCATCGCCAAGCGCCCCCGCTCCCCCTTGACGAAGCCCTTCTTTCCGAGGACGGAGCATTCTTCGACGCGGGACCCGACGAAGCGCTTTTCAAAAAAGTCCTGATCGAAGCCATTCTCTCACTTGACAAGACCGACCGCGATATCGTCATGCGAAAATACTATCTCGGGGAAAGCACGAAAGAGATCGCGTCCTCCCTCGGCATGACGGTATCCGCCATCGACACCCGTGCCCACCGCGCGATTCAAAAACTGCGCAAACAATTCGGAGGTGATTTTTCATGAAACAGCATATCACCGAGCTGCTCGACAGCCTTGACACCTATGAGCTGTCGGCACTGCTCTCGGACACCGACGTTACCGAAAAGGATAAGGCGCTGAGCAAACGGATCTATAAAAAAACCGAAAGCCGTCTTTTCAAAAAGGCAAAACCGTGCCTCACAAGACGGCGCGCCGTCCTTGCAGTCGCCTTCTCGGTACTATGCCTTCTTCTTGCGGTCGGTATGGGCGTCTTCGCCGCCGAGCAAAAGGAATACCGTGAGGCGGTATATTTCTTCGAAGCCCACGATCTGCCCTATGACAGCCTTACCCGAAGCGAGATCAAAACTATCTACCGTGACATCACCGAGGAGCGTTTCGTCTATGACAAGACTGCCGACGTGATCGGGCAAGGGATCATCAAAAACTCGGTCGACGGCTATGAGATCATTCCCGACACACCCTCGCCCGAGGAGATCAAATCCCTTTGGCAAAAGCTGAACGCGGTATTGAAAAACCCGACCGTTCCCGAGGGCATTCGCTACAGCTACCGCAACGAATACGTGAACTCCAAGCCCGACGGCACGGGGATCTCCCTGTTCGACAAGGCGTATTTTGAGATCTATGACGGCGAAACACTTCTTTCTACTACAGAGATCACCGATTTCCCGATCGATGACTTCGTAACGGTTTCGGATGGTGTCCTCGTATACGGCTCGACATACCGCAATTCCTCGCTCGCTCCCACTCACAGCTACGTTGCGAAGATCAACCATCACGGCAAGTGCGAGTGGCAAAAAGCCCTTTCGGGAGAATACAACACTGAATTTGTCGTGGCGGCAATGGAAGAGAAAAGCGGCAGCTACGCGATCTTTTTCCGCGGCGATTTCGTCAATCTCGGCTTTGTCCGTCTGGGACGAAGCGGCAAGGAGCTTGACCGCAAGATCACGGAGATCGGCAATTACGGAGTCGCCTGCGCCAAAGAAGCGGAAAACGGCTTTCTCTTACAGCTTTGGAGCATCCATACCGGAGAATTTGCTAAAATTCTGAAGGTGCTTCCCGACGGCACGGTCAGCGAGTCCTATTCTTACACGCACGATACCGAGCGGTATTACATCACCGACCTTATCGAATACCGCGGCAAGATCTATCTTTCTGCCTACGCAACGCCCAAGGGTGCCTCTCCCATGCAGGACTATGCCTTTCAGAATCCCACGTGGGATTCTTCGGAGGGCGGCATCTTGACAAGCGAAGCGCTGAACGAGATCGCAAGAGACTGCCACACCGCGTATCTTCTCGTCTGCAACCAAAAAACAGGGGCTGTCGAGGAATTCTATTCGGTCAAAGCATCGCGTGACGGATTTTTGTCGATCGATGAAAACGGGCATCTCGTCTGGCAGGTCGGTCAGATCCTTTCTGTGATCTATTCTCCCATGACCTCATCCTTCACCTTTGCAGGCACTTCACGGATCATGGTGTACACCTTTGACGAAAACGGCACGCTTTTAGAGGAGAAAAAGACAGACGGCATCATTTCCTTCAGAAAGTAAAACACGAAAACGCAAGGAAAACCGCGCGTGAACTCTTGATTTTTCGCTTTCGTTGTGCTACAATTGACTCGAAATCAAAAAGGAGGGATACCGATGATCCTGACAGTCGATATCGGAAACAGCACGCTGACACTCGGCGGTTTTTCGGGGGAAAAGCTTGTTTTCGTCTCACACATTGCAACCGATACGGCAAAATGCACCGATGAATATGCCATCAGCTTTCGGGATGTTTTATCCCTCTACCGCATTGATCCCGCGTCGGTCACGGGAGCGATCGTCGCTTCGGTCGTACCGCCCTTGAACGGCGTGATCGAAAATGCCATTCGCTTTCTTTTCCGCACAGAGCCTCTCTTCGTAGGCCCGGGGATCAAAAGCGGCATCAGTATCCGTTGCGACATTCCCTCGTCGGTGGGTGCCGATCTCATTGCCGCCGCCGTTGCGGTGGGCTCACTTTACAAAACACCCGCGCTCATCATTGATATGGGTACGGCGACCAAAATGACGCTCGTTGACAAAAACGGCGCGTTTATCGGCACGTCGATCATCCCGGGGGTGATGATGGGTCTGAACGCCCTTTCCGAAAAGACGGCACAGCTTCCGAGGATCAGTCTCTCCCTTCCCGCCTCGGTGATCGGGAAAAATACCCGCGACTGCATGTGCTCGGGTGTGCTTTACGGCAACGCCAGTCTTGTTGACGGCATGATCGATCGGATCGTTAAGGAATACGGCGAAGCGCTTTCGGTCTATGCCACGGGAGACATGGCAGAAACGATCCTGCCCCTCTGTCAGCACACAATCACCCTGGACGAGCATCTCGTCCTCAAGGGACTTCACCTTCTGTATCGCAAGAACAGACCCTGACCTTTGATATGCTTCCGCCACAGCGGATCATATACAGTATGCGTTGTACCGCATAAGCGGACGACAGCAAGGAGGAAATTTTTATGAAAACAGCCATTCAAAACCGTGAGCGAACCGAAAAGCTTGTGCTTATGGCATTGCTCATCGCAATGGTCGCCATTCTTTCGTATTTTGGCGGCTTCATCAAGATCGGGGGGCTTGCGTCGATCTCCCTGACACTCATTCCCGTCGTACTCGGCGCGGCATATCTCGGACCCTGGGCAGGTGCTTTGCTCGGCGGCGTATCGGGGATCGTCTTCTTCATCACACCCGACGCGGCATTCTGGTTCGGTCTCAGCTTACCGGGTACGCTCATCACCGTCATGATCAAGGGCATTCTCGCGGGCTATCTGGCGGGACTTGTCTTCAAGCTCTTAAGGAAATTCAATCTGTATCTCGCCGTGATCGTCGGCGCCATTGTATGTCCCGTGGTCAACACCGGCATCTTCTTGGTCGGTTGCCTTCTCTTCTTCACCGATTCGGTCACCACCGCCGCGGCAACAGAAGGCATGTCGGTCTTCGCGTATCTCATCATTTTCTACGTCGGACTGAATTTCGTGTTCGAGCTGATCGCCAACGTCATCGTCAGCCCCGCCATCCTGCGTATTCTGAGGATCCGCACAAAGAAGGCGTAATATCAGAAATAAGCCGCTATCAAGCGCTTTCAGAAAAGCGTTTGATAGCGGCTTTTTGCTGTCACTTACTGCTTGCTGCTTGTTTGGGAGGAGGTGACCGAGATGTCGCAACAAAAAAACGCGCCTTGTGTCAGCGCTGTGAGGAAGTGTGAGCGCTGACACAAGGCTTTGCTTCAGGTTATGTGGGCGCTGCCCACACCCGCGACCTTTTTGGAAAAAGGTCGATCAAAAACTTTCGAAAAAGGGGTGCGTCGGCAAGGGCGGAGGGATCAAAAAACTGAATACTTGGGTGCATCGTTGAGGGTGGGGATACATCAGTATCCATGGGGTTATCTGACACGCTTGGTCGCAAAGTCACAGCGGAGGCAAAGCTCCTCGGTGATGCATCTCGTTTCAAAGGAACGCTTGAGTGCTATAGCCCTGGGCGACGAAAGGATCTCCTCGATCGGTGTTGTGAAGAGATTGCCGAGGGTGAGAACGCCCTCAGCGTCAAGACAGCAGGGGATGACACTGCCGTCAACGAGAACGGCAACCTGGTCCCTGAGTCCGTAGCAGGAATGCCTTGCCGACACCCGTTCGGCATCAAGATCGGGCCACTCGAAATAGTCGCCCCATTCGAGATACAAATGATCCTTCAGCTGATAGCCGCCCCGCGTTTCTTTGAAATTTTCTCCGAATCTTCGGTGCATCTTCTCAAGGATCTCGCTGTTCAGCGCTTCCTTGCCCCCGATATTCCAGAGCCTCAGCGCCACGATAATGCCCCGCGCGGATGCCTTATCGGCAAAATCAAGACACCCGTCGATATAGCTGTCGAGCGACTCGGTCATGCCGTTGGCTTCATACGCGTGAAGCGAGATCGAGATCTTATGTAACGAGGGAGCGTTCAAGAGAACAGCCTCCCGTTTTTTTAAAAGTGTGCCGTTGGTGGTGAGAATACTCTTCATGCCCGCCTGTGCCGTGATCTCAAACAGCTTTGCAAGCTCGGGATGAAGAAGTGGCTCGCCCATCACGTGATAATATACATAATCCGCCACGCGCGAAAGTTCCGAGACGGCGTGCGCAAATGCTTCTTTTCCGATAAAGCGTTTTTCTCGCGCCGTTTTATGACAAAAGCTGCAATCGAGATTGCAGATATTCGTAATTTCAAGATAGGCTTTTTTTAAAGGCTTTGACATAGGCCGCCCTCCCTTCTCTTTCTCTATTCTATCGGATTCCTCAAAAAAAGTCAAGAGAAGATTTCGCATTCACTCATGCCGCCTTCACGGGACAGCCTGACTGTCAACGGCAAGGGATCATCATAGGTGATGACGTGATAGGACAGGGTTTCCCTGTCAAGGCAGGCGGAATAGACGGTCTTCGGCATACCTCCATCACGAAGACGGATGCAGCCCTCCACCATTTTGACAGACGAAAGAATATGAAAGCACTGCCCAACGCCCCGTGCGGTATCCTGATAATAGCAGGCATGCTCTTTCACAAACGCCGCTCTGACAAAGCGCGAGGAGGACGAAAGATCCCCGGGAAGCCCGAAGGCAGACAGTCCCCGACTGACGCTCTCCTCACCTTCCTTTTCCGACAAATGCCGATACTGTTCTATATTCCTTTCGTGAAAGGGATAGGGCGGATTGTTGGTGAGAAGCTCCAAGGGTGCGTCATAGACCGAAAGCCCCTTTTCCCCCGACTCGATCACAAGCGAGCCTTCCCGATCCGACACCAAAAAATGAAGCTCCGACAAAGGAAGCGCGTCGGAAAAGGGAGTATCGGTCAGAACAGAGGCTGAAAGCACCTTCCGAGCCTCCCGAATACTGCGGCAACGCGTGAGCAGATACGGGATCAGCTCATACGGAGCAAGATTCAGCTTGCCGCTGACAGGGGCAAAATATCGGGCGTTCCCCACAAAATGAAGCCCCGCCGCGCACAGTCCGTATTCATTCATGTCATCGTAAAACAAGGGATAGCCCTCCTCCACCGTCGCCATACCGATCATAGCATAGTGATTGTGATCGGGCGGCAAATGCCGGTATGCGATCGGAGTGTGCCGCGGAAGATTCACCACCGCCTCACGGTATCGGTATTCAAGATCCAGATTTCTGCCGAAATACCGACCGTGCCAGGAAAACGCCGTACACATAAAAATCACCTCTTTCATCGGCTATTCTGCCCATGAAAGAGGTGATTTATGACCTTATTTCAATTCCACGACGGTAACGCCGCCATCGCCCTCACCGTATTGACCGATGCGATAGGATCTCACGCGGCGGTCGATCCTGAGAGCCTCCCAGAGATAGCGCTTCAGAGCGCCCGTCCCCTTGCCGTGAATGAGTCTGACAGAATGCATGCCGACGAGAATGGCATTGTCGAGATATTGATCGACAGCCATCCACGCCTCCTCGCCCGTCATACCGCGCAGGTCGATCTCGATCTTGAAATCCTTGGCAAGCGAATTGCTCTTGGCAACCGTCTTGGCAACGGTCTTGGCAGTGACCTCGGCATCCTCGCAAAGCTTCAGATTCTTGATGTTGGTCTTGGTGGTGATCAGTCCGGTCTTCACCGTCACGTTGCCTTTGGCATCGGGATCGCCAAGAAGCGTTCCGCGGCGGTCAAGGGTCATGACGATGACTTCATCCCCCGCGCGCAGGGGTCTTGGCAAAACGTATCCCTTATCCCGTGTATCCACAACGGGATTGACAAGATCGTCAGTTTCCTTGATCGAGCGGCGAACGTTCTGCTTGGCTTCATCCAGAGAATGGAAGCCCGCCTTTTTGGCACGGTCAAGCTCGGCAAGAACGTATTCACTCGTCGCGCGCGCACTGTCCAGCATGGACTGCGCACGGGCTTCGGTCGCTTTGGCACGGCGTTCGGCATCGGCAAGGATGCGCTTGGCTTCACGCTCTGCCTTTTCGAGCTTTTCCTCATATTCTTTTTTGATGCGCTCCAGGGCGGCATTCTTTTCCTCGATCTCCTGCCGTGCCGTTTCCAGCTTGCCCAGTACATGATCAAAGGTCTTGTTGCCCTTGTCGATCAGCTCTCCCGCGCGGGTGATCACACCTTCGTCAAGACCGAGACGGCGCGAGATCGCGAACGCGTTGGATTTACCGGGCGCACCGATGATCAGACGGAAGGTAGGCGCCAGGGTATGAATATCGAATTCACACGCCGCATTGCATACGCCCTCGGTCTCAAGAGCATAGACCTTCATTTCGGAATAATGCGTGGTCGCGGCGGTAACGGCTCCGTAAGAGCGCACACGCTCGATGATCGAAACGGCAAGCGCCGCCCCCTCAACGGGATCGGTGCCCGCGCCCAGCTCATCAAACAGCACAAGGCTCTTATCGTCAGCCTCCTTCAGAATGTGTACGATATTTTTCATGTGCGCCGAGAAGGTTGAAAGCGATTGCTCGATCGACTGCTCATCGCCGATATCGGCATGGACCGATTCAAACACCCTCACCACAGAACCATCGCGGCAGGGGATGTGAAGTCCCGCCTGCGCCATCAGGGTAAGAAGTCCCAGTGTCTTCATCGTGACGGTCTTACCGCCGGTATTGGGACCCGTGATGATCAGAGCGTCAAACTCACCGCCAAGACGGATATCGATCGGCACGCAGGTATCCTTGTTGAGAAGGGGATGGCGGGCGGCAATCAGAGAGATCTCTCCATCCTCGGTCAGCTCGGGAGAGGTCGCGCGATAATACCACGAAAGCTCCGCCTTGGCAAAGATAAAGGCAAGCTCGGTGATGTTCAGATAGTTATAGGTCAGAACCTCGGAGATTGCTGCCACATCCTCCGAAAGCTCGTACAGAATGCGCTCGATCTCCTTGTTTTCGGCGATCTCAAGCTCCTTCAGGGCGTTGTTCTGCTCCACCACGGCGATCGGCTCAATAAAGACCGTCGCGCCCGACGAAGAGGTATCGTGGACAAGACCCTTGACCTCGCCCTTATGCTCGACCTTGACGGGGATCACGAATCTGCCGTTTCTCTGGGTGATGATATTCTCCTGAAGCACCTTGCTGTAGCCGTCGCCCGTGATAAAGCGCTGCAGGATCTCACGGATCTTATTGTTGGCGATCTTGATCGAGCGGCGGATCTCATAAAGCTTCGGCGAGGCATCGTCCGCGATCATATCCTCGGAAATGATCGCGCGCTTGATGGCGCTCTCCACACGGGTGTTGGGAATGAGACGGGAAAAGATCTCCGAAAGCGAGCCTGCCGTCGCGCCCTTGTCACCTGCATAGGCAACGAGTCGGCTTGTCACATTCAGAAGATCGGCGATGTCAAGAAGCTCTCTCGTCGAAAGCATAGCGCCCTTGGCGGCGCGGTCAGCCGAAGCCGTCACGTCGATAATACCCCCGAAGGAGGGAGAGCCGTTGGCGGCTGTCATCGCCTTGGCGTCGGTGGTCTCTCTGAGCTTTTTCGAGACCGTGACGATATCACCGTAAGGCACGAGCTTTCTTGCCAGGGCTTTGGCGCCCTCTGTCTGGGCAAGAGAAGCCAGCCGCTCGGTGATCTTATCAAATTCAAGTGTTGTAATTGCTTTTGTAAAATCCATCATAATTCTTAACCGTATACGGAATGATAAAACGTTAAGGTATCAAAGCCTCTTCCGAGGTGATACAGTAAATACTTTTCGGAAAAACGGACAAGCTCAGAAAGAAGCCGTCCGTCACAGCGGAAGGAAAAGATCCGCTTGTCCTCGGCAAGGGTCAGATAGCGAAGAAGGGGCAAAACACCCTCGTCAAGGGGGACTAAGATCCGCTCGCCCATGATCTCACCGCCCGCACCCGCACAGCGCTCGCAGATCACCGAGCCACCCGCGATATCAAACCAGCAGAGAGAGTCTCTTCTGCCGCAGTCCTCACAGGCGTCAAGATTGGGCATAAATCCGAGAAGGGTGGAAAGCCTCACCTCGAACACCGCCTTGATCTTCTCATACGGCACGTCGGGTTTTTCGGCAAGCAGATAGAGAGAGTTCAGAAAGAGCGACAAAAGACTTTCGTCATGCTCGCCCTCTACCGTGACCGAAAGGAGGATCTCGGCAAAATAATTGGCAAGCGCGATCGCCTCAAAGCGCTCCCGCAGGGAAAAAAAGCTTTCAATGGGTTCGGCTTCCTCAAGAGCATACTGCCCGTTTTTGACCGAAAGCAGCATGTCCGAATATACATACTGCTGAGAAGAGGCAAAACGGCGGCTTTTCAGCGCACGGACACCGCGGCAGCGAACCGAGATCTTGCCAAGGGTATCGCTCAGAAGGGTCAGGATCTTGTCGCTGTCCTTATACACGACCTCCTGAAGCACGATCGCCTTTGTGCGAAGCGTTGTCTGTGCCATGATATCCCTCCCTTTCGCTTTTCTCTGTTTTTTTAGTCTTCGTCACTCGGCTTGTAGCCGAAATCGTAAACCGCGCTCGGGCGGTCACGCCAGTTTTCCTTGACTCTGACCCAAAGATCGAGATAGATCTTCACGCCAAAGAATTTTTCAAGATCCTCACGGGCATACATGCCGATGGTTTTGAGTGCCGAGCCGTTCTTACCGATCAGAATGCGCTTGTGCGATTCCCTCTCGCAGTAGATCTCGGCGCGGATCTTCACCACGTCGCGGCCTTCCTTGAATTCCTCGATCACGACGGCAACGCCGTGCGGGATCTCATCATCGCAGGTGCGAAGGATCTTCTCGCGGATCACCTCCGAGGCGATCTGTCTTTCAGGCTGGTCGGTCAGAGAATCCTCGGGAAAGATGAAATCGCCCTCGGGCAGGATCTTTTCGACTTCTGACAGAATGATCTCGATTCCATCGTTCTTCATGGCACACATCGGAATGACGGCGGCATACTCCGAAAGCTCGGCGTAGGCGGTAATGGTCTCGGCGATCAGCGCGGGGCTTGCGAGGTCTGTCTTGTTCAGCACAAGGATCAGCTCAAGTCCAAGCCCCTTGATCTTTTCAATGAGCTTTTTCTCGATATCGCCGGGCTTGTGCGAGGCATCCGCCACGAGAATAGCGGCATCCACGTCGGCAACCGCGCCGTTGATCGCCTTCACCATATACGTGCCGAGCGAGGTCTTGGGCTTGTGCATACCGGGGGTATCCACAAAAACAAACTGCGTATCGTCACGGGTCAGAATACCGGTGATGCGGTTACGGGTGGTCTGGGGCTTTTTCGAAACGATCGAAATCTTTTCTCCGAGCATCGCGTTGAGAAGCGTGCTTTTACCAACGTTCGGTCTTCCGACGATGGCAACAAATCCTGTTTTCTTCATAATCTATCTTCCTTTTATCTCGTTAATTTCATCATGGCAAGGATCTTCTCTTGCTTGTCAAACATTTCACTTTCCTCAGCCTTGCCCTCTTCGTGGTCATAGCCGAGCAGATGCAGTACCGAATGTACACTCAAAAAGGCGACCTCGCGCCTCAGACTGTGACCGTATGCCTCGGCTTGCTCCACCGCCTTTTCCAGCGACAGGACGATATCGCCGAGAATACAGTCCTCTCCGTCATCGAAGTCTTCGTCAAACATCGGAAAGGATAAAACATCTGTGGCACGGTCAATGCCGCGATGCTCTGCATTAATCTTTCTGATCTCTTCGTTATCAACGACCGTCACCGAGATCTCGGAGGGGCGATCGAACTCTTCAAAGGCAAGGGCGGTCACGATCGCTTTTCGGATCAGTCTCTTCAGGGAAAAAGAAAGCTTCACCCGATCCTGCTCATTGGAAACAATAACTCTGTGCTTCATGTCTGATCCTTTCTGCGATAGACCTTGCCCGGCGTTCTTTTGGCAGAACGGTCCTTGCCTGCTTTGTCATACGCCATAATGATCTTCTGCACCAATCGGTGGCGGACAACGTCCTTTTCGGTAAAGCGGTGGATCGCGATATCGTCAATGCCCTCGAGGATCTTCAACGCCTCTACAAGACCGCTCTCTTTTCCGAAGGGCAGGTCTGTCTGGGTGATGTCGCCGGTGATCACCGCCTTGGAGGAAACGCCGAGTCGGGTCAGGAACATCTTCATCTGCTCGGAGGTGGTATTCTGCGCCTCATCGAGAATGATAAAGCTGTCGTCAAGCGTTCTGCCTCGCATATACGCAAGGGGCGCGATCTCGATAATGCCCTTCTCCATATTGCGCCCATATCCTTCGGCGCCCATCATTTCAAAGAGCGCATCGTACAGGGGACGGAGATAGGGGTCGATCTTGGTCTGAAGATCGCCTGGGAGATAGCCGAGCTTTTCGCCCGCCTCCACCGCGGGACGGGTCAGAACGATCCGCGCGACTTCCTTGCGTCTCAGCGCCGACACCGCCATGGCAACGGCAAGAAAGGTCTTGCCCGTACCCGCGGGTCCGACACCGAAGATCACGGTGTTTTTTTGTATTTTGTCTACGTACTGTTTTTGTCCGACCGTCTTTGCCTTGATGGGCTTGCCGCGCGAGGTGATCAGCACGCATCCCTTCTCCATTTCGTCAAGGGAGTCTCCCTCGCCGCCTTCCACCATGTTGAGAACGTATTCGGTCTTTTGCGCGGTGAGCTCTTCACCGAGCAGAGCGAGCTTTTTCAGATAGCTCAGGCTGTCATAGGCGCCCTTCACGCCTACCTCGTCACCCGATATCACCACCACGCCGTCACGGTTAAAGACTTTAACGTGAAAACGGTCTTCGATCAAAGAGAGATTGGCGTCATAAGCGCCGAAGATCATCATCGCCTGATCGGCGGAATCGGTTAAAAAGGTTTTTTCAATCATCGGTTGTATCCTACCTTTCTTCATAAAGATTCGGTTACTGCCGCACAACCCATTACGGCAGGTCAAAAAGAGGACACTCCTTGGCAATGTCCTCGATGGCACGGTAGGTTACCTTCAGGACCACCTCACCCTCGCCCAATGTGACCTCTTCCCGATAGGAAATGAGAGGTTCTGTCGAAAGCTTCGTCATGATCTTACGGCGAAGCATACGGGTGGCTTCCGATTCGGTCATCACGGTCTCATCAAGCGTAAAAGCACGGTAGCTGACGGTAACACTCCAGATGGGAAGCGGAATCTTTCCAAACAGCATGATCCGTTCCCTTGTCTCTATTCTATCACAAGTGAGGGGGAAATTTCTACTCCCTTTTGTAACTTTTTTCGATTTATTGAAAAAAATTATGCTTTTTTCCTCGTAAACCTCCCCCGTATACCGTTTTTCATACCGAATCAGGCTCTGCCGTATCGTGATCTCGTTAAGAGTTTCGGCAAAGACCTGACCGCGCGCCGCCTGATAGTGGTAGCCACCGTTTCTCAGCTCATTCACACCCGAGATCAGAAGCTCGCCCTGTGAGACCGTCTGCCCCGCGCGAAGCTTTGAAACACCCGATTCGAGAATGACCGACACGATCACTCCGTTCTTCTTTGCCACCACGTTGGAGGGGGCAGGATCCTTCTTCTCTTCCTCACCCCGTTTTTCTTCCAGCACCACCGCCTCCACACGGTTACCCACGATATTGACCCCGATAAAGGCAAGATCGCTCTTCTGCAAGATCCGATTGGCAACGGCAAGCGCGTCAATATCCTTGGCATACGCGCCTTCATACACACCCTCGTCACGAAGAAGCGTCAGTACCTCGCCATCGGTCATCAATTCGTTTCCCGTGATCTCGATCTGCCAGATAAACTCTCCCGAAAAGACCGTCAGAAGAATGCCGAACACGATTCCAAGAAGCGCCCCCACACGAAGTCGATGGCGATACAGAAAGGCGGGAAAGCCCCGAAGAGAGGAAAACTCCGCTGTCAGCCCTTCGTGTAAAAATCGTTTTTGCAGCAGGGCTTTCCGATAGCCCGGGCAATAGCAGACCGCCCCCTTGCCCTCAGAAGAAGGGAGCCGTGAAAAGAAGGAGACCGCCAGCCTCCCCTTGAGATAGCGATTCGATGCCTTCAGTCCCTCCTTCAGAGTGATGCGGTAGTAACCGACGAGAAACAGAAAAAGACGGTACAGCATTATTGACTCCTTTCGACCGACAGCGTAAGGATCACGCCCCGAATACAGATCTCACCCTCTCGGTATGAGGTGAGGGTGAGCCCCTTTCCCCGTACTGCCACCCGACAGCCCGCCGTTTCCAAAGAGATCGCGTCCTCCTCATACAAGGTCACGCGGCGGCAGGGAGAAAGTGTCATTTCATGGTCTCCCGCAAGACTCAGCGAAAACGGTGCCGAAAGACTGCCGTCATCCATGGGCAGCTTCAGAAATCTCAGATTCATATTTTTCCTCCTCGGCTCTTATATTGTGTTATCTTATATCTATTCGGAGGCTGTATGCTTCATACCGCAAAAAAAACACCTCTCGTCCTTTGGGCTGTATGGCTTTTGTCGGCAGGCTTTTTCGTCTTTCTTCTGATCAAAGGAGGATACCTTTCGGTCTATGCTCACAGCGCCCTTCTCTTTTGCGCCGAAAAGCTGATTCCATCCCTTTTTCCCTTTGCCGTGTTATCGGGCATCATTTCGGCGTTTCCTTGCGGCAACGGAAAACCGCTTCCCATTCTCGGCATCCCGACAGGATCGCTTTTTGCCATCCTGCTCGGTATATTTTCGGGCTATCCCATGGGTGCGATCGCCGCCAAGGGGTTATACGATCGGGGCACCCTTTCAGAAAAGGAAGCCGCCTACCTGTCTGCCTGCTTCAACAACGCAAGCCTTGCGTTTCTGCTCTTTACGGTGTCACCCCTCTTTGAAGGAAAGGGGCTTCTGATCTTTCTTTCAGAGACCCTCGCCTCCCTGGTGGCAGCCCTTCTCTTCAAGCCGAGGCAAACGGGCACTCACACTCTTGCCCTCACGGAAAACGAAATGCCCACTCTTGCCACCGTCACAAGCGCCGTGACAAACGCCGCCCATGCCATGCTGACCCTGACGGCATTCGTCACGCTCTTTTCGATCCTTTCGGGCGTCCTTTCAATCATAAAGCCTCTTGCGGCACTTTATCCCTACCTCATTCTCTTGTTAGAGCCGACCGCCGCCATCCGTATGCTGGCAAGCTCACCCACCGTAGCCGCACTTCCCATGGCGGCATTTGCGCTCGGGTTTTCGGGAATCTCGGTACTGATGCAGACCGTTTCGGTCTGGGAGGGCAAACTTCCCTTTGTAAAGACTGCAGTCATCCGCCTTGTGATCGGCACACTATCGGCTGTTTTTACCCTCTTTTTTTCGAAAATCCTTTGACAAAACTTTCCTTTTGTGCTATACTGTAAGCGAAAAAATAAAAACAAGGAGATCTGTATGATCAAAATTACCGTTACGATCGAGGGCATGCACTGCCCCAAATGCGCCGCCAAGGTCAAGGCAGCGATCGAAGACAAATTTTCTGTCAAGAGTGTAAGTGTCTCTCACGAAAGCGCCACCGCGCTGATCGAAAGCGAGCATATGCTCGACGCCGAGGGCATCAAGGCTGTAGTTTCTGCCGTAGGCTTCACCGTGACCGACGTCGTCAGTGCCGAAAGCAAAAAGGAAGGCTTTTTCAAAAGGCTCTTTAAAAAGAACTGATCACAACGGTTTCTATGAAAAAAGGACAGATCTTGCTCTTTCTTCTTGACAAGAAAGCAAAATCATGTTACACTTTCATTGAAACCGTTGTATTTTTACAATCATGGAGGTATTTATGAAAAAAATTCTCGCATTCCTTCTCGCGGCACTCTTTACCGTCACCGTAATGCCCTTCGCGATCTTTGCGGCAGAGGATACCGTCACGGTCTCCACCGCTGATGAGCTTTTTGAAACCATCGGCAAGATCAACGCCGGCATTCTCGATAACACCACCAACATCACCCTCACCGCCGACATTGACTTCACTGATTTTGAAGGCTTCGGTCCGCTTGTGACCTACAGCGGCACCTTTGATGGCGCAGGACATAAGATCACGGGACTTTCCTCGACGATTCTCATCGACAACTCTGACGCAAACTGCGTCAACAGAGACAACGTGATCGGCGGCAACAATTTTTACCGCTGGAGCGGCGAAGGCATCTTCTCGGACGATCATGAATCGGTCAAGAACCACTTCTGCTTCGGTTACTGCGGCTTTGCCACCCTCTTCGTCACCCTTTCGGGCACGGTCAAGAACCTGACCCTCGAAAACGGCACGATGTCCCTTCAGGCAAACTTCAACAAGAACAACCGTATGGACGTCGCTTATCTCGCAGGCTATGCGGACGGCGCGACCCTTGAAAACGTACATGCTGTCGGTATCACAGTCAAGACCGTTGGCAAGGGTGTCAACGAAAACCAAGGCTTTATGGGCTACGCCGCGACCCTCGTCGCAAGAGCCACCGGCAACACCACCTTCACGAACTGCACGGTAGACGCAACCTCTTCGGTCTATACCGCCGATTCCCCCCGTATGCACGCATCTCAGATCCTTGGCGCTTATGACGGCGACGGCGAGATCACGATGAACTACTGCAAGGGCGAGGCTGAGATCGCAGTCTGCACCGACAAGTCCATCGGTCTTATGTACAAGTCGAATGACGGTGTCCGTTGCGACGGTATCCCCGGCGAACTTCTCAAGGATAACCTCGGCGGTGCGCTGTCCTATGCCACCGAGCTTGTGAGCGAAGGTAACTACACCTTCTATTATCAGACCAGAACCAACAAGGACGATGCCTCCCTCAAGGACTACCGTATCCTCTGCGTTGCTACCAAGGAATTTGCCGCATCGGCTGATTCTCTCAAGGTTCGCATCGCGTTCAGCAACGGCAATACTGAAAAGAGCATCGAAAAGACCCCCGAGACCCTTTACTATAACGTTACCGCAGAGGGAGACGGCTATGCCGACACCTACACCGCCGGTGACGGAAGCGTCATCTTCGGCTGGGTGATCACCGGTGTACCCGCCGACTATCAGAACACCCCCACGGCAGCATTTGCCGAATGATTGTATCATGAAAACAGCGCAAGCCTTTTTGAAGCTTGCGCTGTTTTTTTGCCGATATAACAAAAACACTTGATTATTTCTGTGATTTTGCTATAATAAAGGTAACATTAATGACAAAGGAGAATCCCAATGAGCTACCAACAGTACATGCCTTATTTCGCAAAAGACGACCGTTATTCGAAAATGCCCTACCGTCGCTGTGGCAGAAGCGGGCTGAAGCTTCCCCTGCTCTCGCTCGGACTCTGGCACAATTTCGGGGACATTACGCCCTTCAGAACACAGCAGGCGATCTTACGCACCGCTTTTGACAACGGCATCACGCATTTTGACCTCGCTAACAATTACGGACCGCCCTACGGCGAAGCCGAGCGCAACTTTGGGATTCATATGGAGCGCGATTTCCGTCCCTACCGCGACGAAATGATCATTTCGACCAAAGCGGGCTACGATATGTGGAAAGGTCCCTACGGAAACGACGGCTCGAGAAAATATCTGATGGCAAGCATTGATCAGTCCTTGCTGAGAATGAAGCTTGACTACGTCGATATCTTCTATCACCACCGCCCCGATGACGGGACTCCCATCGAGGAAACCATGGGTGCGCTTTACGATATCGTCAAGAGCGGCAAAGCCCTTTATGCGGGCATATCGAACTACAATCCCGATCAGACAAAGCGTGCCATCGCTTGCATGAAGGACATGGGCATGCATATGCTCATCCATCAGCCCAATTACAACATGTTCAACCGCGGCATCGAGCATGGCCTTAGCGACGTTTGCCGTGAGGAAGGTGTTGGTATCATGGCGTTCGGCCCTCTTGCGGGGGGCAGACTCACGGGCAGATACCTGAACGGCATTCCCGAGGATTCCCGTGCCATTCACGATCCGAGATTCCTGCGCGCTTCGGACATCAACGAAAATCTCCTCAAGACCACCCGCGCCCTCAACGAGATCGCCGCCGCCCGCGGACAGACCCTTGCTCAGCTTGCTCTTGTCTGGGCACTGCGCGATCCCGTCGTGACCTCCGCCCTCATCGGCGCGTCGAAGCCCGAGCAGGTGCTGGAAAACGTCAAAGCGCTTGACAATATGACCCTCTCTTCAGAAGAGCTTGCCGCCATCGACGCTATTCTGAAGAGCCGCTAATCAAAAAAGGGACTCTCAAGTCCCTTTTTCATGTGAGGACAGTATGAAATCGATCATGATCCAACGGGATATTACCGATGCCGCCGTTTCAGTCATACCCCTTATCCGGGAAGACTCTCTTTTTACCTACCGCGTCACCGTCGACTACCCCGAAGCCACAGTCCCCGACCCTATCAAGCTGTGGTGGTTTGTCGAGTTTGACGATATTTTTGCCGTCTGGACACCGGGCGGCAGATTCCATCACGAGCTGATGCCCTCCTGGCGACCGCTCGACACCCATTCGCGCTCGGCTTCCGGCGCGCCCGTCTATGCCCTGTATAACAAGGCGGGGGAAAACCGCTGTACCTTCGCGCTGTCCGATGCCGCTACCCCCATGCGGCTGACGGGCGGCATGGAAGAGCGAAACGGCAAGGTGCTATGTACCGTCGAACTGTTCACCAACCGTGTCGACGCCCTCTCTCACTACGAAGTCCTGCTCCGCATCGACACCGCCAAGAAGCCCTACTATGAGGCGATCTATGACACACGCCTGTGGTGGGAGGCGCTCGGTTATCCCGCCGCGCCCGTCCCCGCCGACGCCACACGCACAATGCTCTCTTCATGGTACAACTTTCAAAAAAACATCACCGAGGATGCCCTTCTCACGCAGTGCAAAATGGCAAAGGCGCTCGGCATGGATACCGTCATTGTTGATGACGGCTGGCAGTGCGACGAAACCGTCACGGGCTATACCTACTGCGGCGACTGGGAGGCAGTCCCCTCCAAATTCCCCGATATGCGCCGCTTTGTCGACTCTCTCCATGCGATCGGGATGACGTGTATTCTTTGGTATTCCGTTCCCTTCATCGGGCTTTACGCCAAAAACTACCGCCGCTTCACAGGTAAATACCTGCGCCCGAAGGATCATAACCGCAACGTTTTCATCCTTGACCCCCGTTTTCGCGAGGTGCGTGACTTTTTGGTCGATACGTATCTTACCGCGCTGAAAACGTGGGATCTCGACGGCTTCAAGCTCGATTTTATCGACAGCTTTTCCCTCTCGGACGAATCCTCAACCGACTATGAAGCCATGGACTGCCCCTCGCTTGAGGATGCGGTGGCAAGACTTCTCGATGAGATCCTGACCGCTTTAAGGACAGTCAAGCCCGATATCATGATCGAATTCCGACAAAGCTATATCGGACCCGTCATGCAGACCTACGGTAATATTCTCCGCGTGGGTGACTGCGCGGGCGCTTCGCTTGTCAACCGTGTATCGTCGATCGATCTTCGTCTGTTAGCGGGCGATCCCACCCGACAAACCGCCACGGCGATCCATTCCGATATGCTGATGTGGGACTACGATGCCTCTCCCGAGGCAGCCGCCGATCAGCTTGCCGCCTGTCTCTTCTGCACGCCGCAGATCTCGGTGATGCTCGAAAGGCTCTCGCCTTCGCACACCAAAATGCTCAGACAGTATATGTCATTTTTCGACAAATACCGACACATCTTGCTTCACGGTAAATTGAAGCCCCTTCATCCCGAAGCAAATTATACCACCGTCACGGCAGAACGGGATGATACCGTCATTGTCGGCCTCTATGCCGATTCCCTGTATTCCCTGCCCGACACGGCAAAAACGGTGATCCTAGTCAACGCGACGGGCGACTCATCCCTTTATATCGAAAGTTCTGCCCCGCGTACCGCCGCGATCAAGATAGAGAACTGCATGGGCGAGGTCCTCGAAGAGTCCACCGAGTCGCTTACGGGCATCACCAAATTCTCCGTTCCCCATAACGGATTTTTGTATCTGACCGCATAGAATCCAAGCGCTTGATGATTACTCTCAGTGTGGATCTCAAGCACGGAAAAAGCCGCTAACCGAACGCCTATCAAATAATGAACCCCGACACGGTCTGTCGGGGTTCGTTTATTCTGCCGGGGCGGAGATTGACGGAGGCTTGACGTTTTATTCAAAAAGCTTGGGAGACAGATTGGCGCGAGAATTGTTTGAGCTGATTTTCTTTGCCGGAACCCCTCCATAGGTAACGCCGCTTTCGGTAATTGATTTCACAACAACAGCATTGGCACCGATCGCAACGTCATCGGCAATGGAAATATCGCCAATGATCTTTGCGCCGGTTCCGATAAAGACGTTGTCACCGATTCTGGGGGCCGACATACTGCCATTGGTAGCACCGATATTGACACCCTCCTGTATACGGCAATTCTTTCCGACTTTAGCCGCGCTATTCACAACGATCGTACCGTAATGAGCAATCGATAACCCCGGACCAAAGACATTGATCGGGATAGAAAACCCTAATCTTACAGACTGTTTATGGAATTTGATCCTATACCAGATGTAATGAAAGAGAAGATATTTTTTAGAGCTGTGAAATGCATTCGTATAATACTCGTTTTTTCTCAACAGTATTTGGAATTTCCAAATATCGTCTCCAAACAGTCGCGGTCTCTTTCTCTCACACCGTAACGCGATCGCATCTTGTAACAAATACTGCTTAAGCTCTTTTTTCGTCGTTATCATAGTTCCTCCTGAAGGCTACAATCCATTAGATCATGCCCGATATTGAAAATTCCTGTTTCTTTCCGTTTTATCTCAGGCTTTCCTTCGACGCCCCTGCCATGCTGTTTTGAATAGAACATAAAGTCAAAGAGAAAACAAGAGCAATATCCCGGTTTCCTCATAAAATGGCGTCAAAACAGAGAAGTAAAGTCCTCGCGGGCGAATAAAATTGCGAGACTTCCGATGAGAAGTCTCGCAATGGCTTTTTTGCTGTCTTATACCTTAAGAACACCTTCTGCGACCTTTTTGTCGATGAACGCATGGATGCGGTTGGCGGGGCTGAGAAGGGGTGCGATCGACTCATCGTGGTTGAGGGTATCAATGATGAGAGAGACGTACTTACACATATTGACCTCAGCGTACCAGGGGCGGGCAAGAAGCTCGGCGGGACGGTAGATGAGGTTGGTGGTGAAGATCTTGTCAATGAGACCGTCTTCATACGCCTTGTCCATCGTTTCAAGACCGTTGCAGAAAAGGCCGAAGGTTGAGAACACAAAGATACGTCTCGCACCCTTGTCCTTGAGCTGCTTGGCAACGTCGATGATCGAGCCGCCCGAGGAGATCATATCATCAACGACAATAATATCCTTGCCTCTGACGCTCTTGCCGAGGTATTCATGCGCCTCGATGGGGTTCTTACCGTCAATAATGACCGAGAAATTGCGGCGCTTATAGAACATGCCGAGATCAACCTTCAGAACCGAGGAATAGTAAATACAACGACCCATGCCGCCCTCGTCGGGAGAAACAATGGCGATATCATTACTGTTAAAGGAAACACCGGGAACGTTTTTGACCAAGGACTTGATCATCTGATAGGTGCAACGCACGTTTTCAAAACCGCTGAGCGGGATCGCGTTCTGTACGCGGGCATCGTGTGCGTCAAAGGTAATGAGGTTGTCCACACCCATATTGACAAGCTCCTGAAGAGCCAGCGCGCAGTCAAGCGATTCTCTGCCGGTTCTCTTGTGCTGTCTGCCTTCATACAGCATGGGCATGATGACCGAAATGCGTCTTGCTTTACCACCGATCGCGGCAATGATACGCTTGAGGTCCTGGAAATGATCATCGGGGCTCATGGGCACGATACGTTCGTACATTTTATAGGTAACGCCGTAGTTGAACACATCGGACACGATGAATACATCATGACCTCTCATCGACTGATGCAGGCAGCCCTTGGCTTCGCCGCTTCCAAAACGAGGACAGTCAGCCTCTACCACAAAGCTGTGCGGAGAATTGCGCCATTCCATCAGGTATCTGTCGACCTGCTTGGTAAAATCCTCACAGCCGCGCATGCCAATGACACTAAGTTCGCCAAAAAGTTCGCTCATTTGTTTCCTCCACGAAATATGTAATTTTAAAGAATAACAACAGAAATAGTCTACCATAAAAAAACGGTTTTGTGAAGAGCTTTCGAACAAAAATCCTGTAGAAATATCGCCTATTTTGACAGAAGATTGTGGGAGTTTTTCACAAAACCGTCACCGTCACTCAGTCCGCAAGATCCTCGGGAATCAGTGTCAGCTCGTTTTTGATATTTTTCAGTATAATGTAGGTCTTGGTCGCCTTGACACCCTCGAAGCCCTTGACCATACGGTAGAGCTGTTCAAGACCTTCGGACGAGTCGATCATGATCTTGAGAATAAAATCATAATCACCGGTCACACAGTAGCAGGAAATGATGTTTTTCGTCTGGTTGACAAAATTGATGAACGAATCAATATGGCTGGGATGGTCGATTGAAACCTCCATCACGGCAGAAATGTCGTTACCGATCTTCTTCTGATTGACGATCAGGGTATACTTGTCGATAATGCCGCTCTGCTCAAGCTTTTTGATACGCTCGGTCACGGCGGAGATCGAGAGGTCGATCTCATCAGCAATCGCGGAAGCCTTGGTTCTTGCGTTCTCCTTGAGAATGTTGAGGATCTTAATGTCGATAATATCCATATTTATAAATCCTTTCCTTTATCTGATGGGGCTTATCCCCCAAAAATCATATCAAAGCGGGCGAATAATACCCATGGGTGTCTGCTGGCAGTCCTGTCCCAAGGGGTTGTCCTTCAGGATGCGGACAAACAGCGAACGGTCGAGCGTTTTGTCGGACGAGCCGAGGATCACGCCGTCAATATCGTTGATGTCCACCACAAGAGCGGTACAGCCAAGCGCCTCGGAGAGCATTCTGGCAGTCGCGTCGGGATTTTTCGGGCCAAGCACAACGTATTCGTTATAGGGCGGAATGGTGTTCTTGGTCGGTCCGTCGATCGAGCGAGCCTTATAGCCCGCTACCTTATAAAACCATCCGCGGCGTCTGAGAAGCTTGCCGAGTGCCGAAACGCCTGCCGCGAACAGAATGCGAAGCGTACCGCATTCACGAAGCGCCATTTCCATCGTTTCGGGAATGCCAAGCCCGATTCCGTAAGGGCTTTTGTACACGAATTTCGTCAAAAACTTCGCAAGCCTTCTCGGTTTTATCTCCTTCATCGGGATCGCGCGTCCCTCGGAGCATGCCACAGCCTTTTCCGAAATGAAAAAGATATCGCCTTCTCTGAGATGCTCACCCGCATAGGTCCTTGCCACCTCGCAAAGATCATCGTCCTTGACGATCAGCTTGGTCTTCACGGGAATGCGGTGATAGGACACCCCATCCACCGTAACCGTCAGATTCTTTCCTTCATTTTCCCGTAAAGCTTCACTCTGCATGTCTGTCTCCTACCCGTTTCTTATCGTCTTCGCTTACGCGCTATTGACATTATAGCACAATTTTTTCAAAATTAAAAGATGATTTTTGAAAAAAAGTGAAAAAATTTTCGATTTTTTACAAAAAAATCAAGGCAATTCCGATTCCCGCCTTGATTTTTTCGTTATGCCATCACCAAACTAAAAAAATCAAGGCAAAGAGAGAGCCTCTCTTTGCCTTGATTGGAAACAGTCACTTTAGCCCTCACCGAACATCGCGTCATATTCCTCACGGTCGAGGATCGTTGCCTTTTGAAGAAAGACTCTGACCGACTGCCCTTGTGTATTTTGGGCAGATGCGTCCAGTGAAATGAATGCCGTCCAACAAGCCATATCATCGGTTACGCCCGAAAGCGTGTATGCCCCTACCGAAACCGTCAGGGTACTGCCGTCACTTCTGACAGACTCAACACGGTAACGGTTCGTACCGGACGGGGCAAGAACCGACACAAGCAAAAGCGTGTTTTGGCTGAAAAACGCCTCGTCATACGCTTCAGGAGAAGCGGGCGGGGATGGGACAAACGCCGTCTCGAGATATTCTTCCAGCTCGTTTTTGGACGTGATGAACTTCTCAAAAACCATGGTATTCGCGTCGAACCTCGGCGTCGACCGATATATCTTTGCCGTATACGGAACGTCACTCTCATCGGGATACCGAGACAGATAGTCCTGTTGGGTCAGGGTTTCGCAGGGCAGACGCACCAGCGAGATCGCGTTCTGTGTCAGCTTAAAGGGCAGATCGGAAAGCGTGACCCACAAAAGACAGGAGGCATTGCCGATTGCCGCGCCTTCCCGAACGTGACTCTTGACGGTAACCGTCAGAACGCCATTTTCCGCATACACCGACTCCACAAAGAAGCGCTCGCCCTCCGTGTTTGCGGTCAGCGACAACATGAGTAAGGTATGATCCCGGAAAAACGTGTCATCAAAGGAGGGCGTACCGCTGTTATAATCATAAAGCCGCGAAAGCTCTCCCCGAATGGCAATACACTCTTTTGAAGAACGAATGACAGCCGCGCGCTCCCCCTTGCCCGAAAGCAAAGGATCGCTCTCAATGGCTTCCGAAATCACCGAATACGGGATCGGCTCTCCTTTGATGGTGCCTTTCGTTTCGGTGGTATCGGGGTTTCCTGTCGTAACCGTCGGTACGGATGATTCATCTGCCCCCTGACACGAAGCCAGAACAAGACACAGCACCAAAAGAAGAAATCCTATCATGATCCTACGCATCATTGCCACCTCTTTCATTCTGTTTACCGGATACCGTTTGCTATCCACTTTCATTATATACTCTTCAGAAAAAGAAATCAATACTTATGAAGTAAAAATGTATACACACATATTTTTTTACATATTTTCAACAAAAAAGACAGGAAATCGCTGATTCCCTGTCTTTTTGATAGGATTTACTCGAGAATGAAACCGCCGTCGCAGAGGTCGGCGTTGTCGCAGGTGATACCGTCACCGGCGTCACCAAAGTGGATGCGGATGACCTTCGCGCCCTCGGGGATCGAAACGCGGATCTGCTCAAAGCCGCCCTGTCCGAGCTTCTGCGTGGTATAGACCTTCACGTTATCGATATAGATCGTCACGATGATCGAAGCCTTGTAACCGTCGCCGATGTTTCCGTATGCCGAGTCATCGATACCCGCCACGCCGACAAATTCCTTGGCGTTTTCGGGGATGTTATAATCAAAATAGCCGATCGCGTTGGTGCTGATACCGTGGCTGAACTTCGTGCCGTTTTCGGTATTCGAACCGCCGAGCGAAAGGGTGGTCGAGTTCATACTGATATCAACCATGACGCGGTTATCCCAGCCCGCTACCGCCGTGATATAGTCCTTGCCGAGATAGACATCGGGCTTAATGGAGGTAACTGCCGTTCTGACCATAACGTCAAGCTTCTTCACACCCGAAACATTGCCTTCGGCATCAACGGCGATCGCCTGGACGGTCTTCTTTTCGCTCAGCGTAAAGGGAGCGGTGTAAAGCGTCGAGGAGGTCGTGGGCTTCGTGCCGTCAAGTGTGTAGTAGATCTTGGCGCCCGCTTCGGTCGGTGTCAGCGTGACAGTCGAGCTGCCATCGTTATAATCGACCTTGAAATCCACGCTGTGATACTTGATCTCGTTGAACTGATAGGAAAGCGAGGTGCCCTTGCCGTCGCCGTCGGTAATGGCAACACGGAGGAGGCAGGTAGTATCCAGCGAGATCGTGCCGTTTTCTACTGCCTTAGCAGTAGAAGAGGTCATGGGATCGCTGCCGTCCACGGTGTATTTCACGGTGGAGGAGGCATTTGCCGTTGTCACACGGATGGGGAGCGAGATCTCGCCGCCGTGCTGACTGATATCGAGCTTCGTGATCTTCAGAACGAAACCGCAGCTGGTTGCCATCTTGCCGATCTCAAAGACGGTATCCTTGGTGACCTTCATCGAGATAGCTTCTTTGTTTGAGGTCGAAATGTCCTTAAAGCCCGTGAGGAGATATTCGCCATCGCCAAGGATCTTCGAAAGATCGACCGTCACGTTCTGCTTGGTTGCGGAATAAACGCCGCCGACATACCACGTGCCGTCCTTTTCCTTGGCGGTCACAACGTACGAACCGATCGCGCCGTCAAGGAAGACCGTACGGTCCCATACCGTGGGCATGGCACGGATGATCTCAAGCGCGGGATTCTTCAGAATATCGTTGGGATTGGTCGCGATGACGGTCAGAGGAGAATCCATCAGAACCATCGAAGCGATCTGCATCGCGGTGTTGCAGTCAGGCGTAAAGTCAGCGTGACCCGAAAGGAAACGGGTGTAATACTGACGGGTCAGATAGCGTGCCTGCTCGGAATAGGTGCCGCGAAGACCCTGTTCAAGACCGCGGATACCTTCACGGGAAAGCTCGTTGGGATAGAGAACCGCCATCGAGGTGGGCTTGTGAACGCCGTGGAAATTGACGATAATGCCGTTTTCCATACCCTCCTTCAGGGTGGCGTGCTGGATCGCCTGTGTCAGCTTCTGCGTTTCGCTGTGGAAGAAGTCCAGCTTGATGCCGTGCATGTGCAGCTCGACCAGCTTCTTCATCACGACCTTGGCTTGTGCCTCGGTCTTGATCTGATAGCCGTTGTGACCGTCCGAAACGGCGCACCACAGAATCTGCTTGACGTTGTTGGCTTCACCGAGAAGACCGACCTCCAGAAGCTTTTCTTCATAATCGGTCCAACTCATATAGCCTTCGTCAATGATGTTGTACTCAAAGCCGAGTCTTGCGGCATTGAGGGTGTATTCGATCATATGCTCATACTGAACACCGGGCATGTTGATCCAGGACCATGCGCTCTTACCGGGCGTGATCCAATCGGTGTCTTCATAAAGCTTCGTATTCTCATCCATACCGAGCGCGGTATGATAAATGATGTTATTGGTAACAATACCGGAAAGCTCACGGCTGAAATTGATGATGCGCCAGCCAGTCACGATATCGCCGCCTGCCGAGAAGGCATCAAATTCCGTACCCGAAGTCCACGAGCCGGAGATCTCAAAGGTATTGGCGCTCTCGCCTGCCGTGTAGTTCGTGCCGATGTAGGTATCGCTGACAGCGCCCTCCATCAGAACCACATAGCCCTTGCCCGACTGCAGCTCGACTGTCAGAGGACCGTTGAGCTTGGCGGTCTTCGAAAGCGTATTGAAGGTAGCGGAATTGATCACCGATTCATAGCAGTCAGAGCCCTGACCACACCAGACACGGCCGAGATTGTTGACGGTGAAGGAGGTCTTCTCGCCACGCACCGTACGTCTTTGTCCGCCGTAGGGGAGATTGTAACGGAAGGAAACACCATCATCGTAAAGCTTGATCTCCATCGAGAACTGATAGCCCTTGTTGTCAAAGGTCAGTACTGCTGCGACACATTCGTCGGTCATGGTCGAGAAATTGCCGAGATACGGATAGCTTGCCTTGAAATGACGCGCCGTTGCCGAAACAAGGGTAGCGTTTTCAAAGCCCTCGAAATTCGAGGCGGTAAGACCGAGCATCGAGGGAGCGATGATCTCGCCCGAGGTCTTATCCTTCAGGGTATAGACCGCATTGCCCTCGGCATCGAAATACACTGCCATCGTAAGGTCTCCCGAAAGGCTGGTGACGGTTGCCTTGTTGTCCTTCAGCGAAACGTGTTCCGCTTCAAAGGTATCGGGACCGTCAACCGAAGGGGTCGACGTTGTCACCGTGGGAGGCGTCGTGGCTTCCGTCGTAGTGGACGGAGGATCATCCGTCGTGACGGGAGGAGTGGTCTCATCATTGCCGCCGCATGCGGTAAGCATCATCCCCAACATGCAAAGAGAAAGCAGCATGATCATCCAGAAAAAGCGTTTCATAAAGAATATCTCCTTACAAAGATTTTCTTCATTATATCACATCACACCAAAAAATGCAATTGCGAATCCTCTTTTTTTGGTTACATTTTTCACGAACTTCTTTCACTTTTTCACCAATTTCAAGATTCACCAAGATTTGACACTTTTTTCCTTGACAAAATGCCGAGCGGATGCTACAATACAGTCATCGAGAAAAAAGAAAGGAGGAGATGTCATGCCTCAGAAAAACAAGCGAAAACAGTATTCACTCATCGCGCAGATCAAAACAACAAGACCGCCTACCGTGTGTATCTCTCGCTTGCGATCCTGACCGCTCTCGCCGCCGTAAGATCGGCATTTACGGGACAGTGGGAAAGCGTGTTCGTCTGCTTTCTTGCCTTTTTGCTCTATTTCATTCCGCCTTTTTTGGAAAAAACAACGAAGGTCGAACTGCCTACCACACTGCAGATCATCGCCTTCATTTTTGTCTTTGCGGCACAGGTGCTTGGGGAGATCGAGAATTTTTACGAGCGTGTTCCTTTGTGGGATACCCTTCTTCATACCGTGTGCGGCTTTCTCTTTGCGGCATTCGGCTTCTGTCTGATCGACATTCTGAACCGCGGCAAGGTCAATCGCTATGATATGTCCCCCGTTTTTCTCGCCTTTATCGCCTTTTGCTTCTCCATGACGATCGGTGTCATGTGGGAATTTATCGAATTCGGCATTGATTCTCTGCTCTTAAAGGACATGCAGAAGGATTTCATCGTCAACAATCTCTACACCGTTACGCTCGACCCCGACAAAAGCAACAAGGTCATCGCCGTCAAGGACATTCTCACGACCGTCATCACGACCCAAAGCGGCGAGGTTATCACCCTCGACGGCTATCTCGATATCGGTCTTATCGACACGATGAAGGATCTTCTCGTCAATCTGATCGGCGCTGTTGTCTTCAGTGTCATTGGATTTTTCTATGTCAAACAGCGCGGCAAAGGAAAATTTGCCGATCAGTTCATCCCGAAACTCAAGCGCGACAACGATCCCCAATCACAGCAAAGCAAATAAAAATACCGAAGCCGGCGAAAAACGCCCGATGCTTCGGTATTTTCTTTTGTCTTGCCATTGGTAATGCCTTCAGATCAACTACGTATTCTGTATCACCCGTAGCCGTAATTCCTACATCCGAAAGAGCATCTTCAATTGCATATTCATCGGAAGTTAAGTGGCTTTGCGTTGTGCCGTTTATCGATAATCTTGTTCCGAACAGTATCATCGCACTGTCTGCTTTGCCGTCAGCAATGACTTTCGCCAAAAGCTCAATCTCTTTTTTGTATACGTCCAACGTAACATAGTCGTTTTCTTCCGAAAAGCTATAAGAAAAAGTTCTGCTTATATGGACCGCTTGTCTGCGATTTTGAGCAAGATTATATTCTTCGGCAAGCTCCAAATTTTTTGTTTCATAATAAGCTTGCCTGGCATCACTATACGCATCATAGCTATCAAAATCTTCTTCCGTATAGGGGAATTTTTCATAATTAAATCTAATTTTGGCGCAAAGATCGTGTATATCCTGATCGAGCGTATGAAAAAAATCATACCGCGACAATCTTTGTTGCGCAATGCGATCGCACACACCGTCATCGAGGGTATCATCGATTGCCATAGGCAAAAACCAATAACACATAAGTGAAATGCCCACTATGAGCAGTACAGCAATGATCAGTGTGAGTGTCAGAATCAGTTTTTTATGTTTCATCTTGACATTCCTTTCATAAAAGAGCGCTCATAATCCATCGGAATCTGCGACTTTTCAGCTTTCACGTGAATAGCCGATCTTTCTCTATCATTGTCACGCGGCTTTTGAATTGTTTGCAAAAAGCCACCCTGCCGTGAAGACAGGGCAGGAATGCGGTATTGATTGGTAAGCGGGTCAGAGAAATGAAATGCCTACCAACCAATCCTACGATTCCTCGGTTGAAAACTCATCTACACGTCATTGAATCTCTGCCTCATCCGGCCTCTGCCAAGGCTCAATTATCACATTGCCACGATAGCCGCAAATCGAGCATCGTCCGTTAAGAAGCGAGTGTGTTTCTTTGATCGCATATCCGCAAGCACACGTTTTAGAATGACCTGTTACGCCCTGTGCCCATGTCGTAGGGTAACTATGAGAATGCTCTGAAACATTATACGCAATTGCTACTTTATAAATAGGATCAGCATTTGCAAAACATCCGTCTGTCGATGACGAAGCAATATCATTGTTTGCAGCAGTAACGCCTGTAAAGTCAGCTTGATTTATAAAGACCTGAACTTGAAAATATTTTGTTGTCGTTGTAGTGTTGCTGTAGGTAAGCGCTCCAAAATTCTTCGAAATAGTCGTTTGACTCACTATTGATCCTGTCGCAGGGTTAATTAACTTAATGATATAACTACTCAAAGGTACATCGCTACCCATAAGGATCCCCTTGTCACCAAAGGCTGCGCCGGGCTCTAAAGATGTCAGATAAATCGACGCCGTTTGATTTCGCGGAACAGAAATATATAATTTATATGCATTTCCTTCGTCATCGAAATTCATCAATCTTGTATTATTGGCGGTTTCTTTTTCATATGCATCACTCTTATACCGTTCGTTTCTGGCAATTGTACGAGCATTCGCATAATTGACCAAACCGGCGCCCGCTTTGGGATCGACCGTCGTACCGGATGAATACACCTTATTACAGCTTTGAAGTAAAATAGCCTTCAGCACTGCAGGGTTATTTTGTAAATCAGGAAATTCATCCATAAGCAAAGCGGCGATTCCAACAACAATAGGGGAAGCAAAACTGGTACCTGAAATGGAAGTGTACGTTTGCTGTGTTCCGTTAGTTTTAGTATACTGCCCTGATAAATCCTCGCCGGGGGCTGCTAACTCAGGCTTCGTACAATCACTAAGGCTTGCGCCGTAAGATGAAAAATCTGACACCGTGCCATTTTTGTTTACTGAAGCAACCGCAATCGCGTTGGGAGCACTTGCCGGTGCGTAGGCATATTCTCTTCCCGAATTTCCGGCAGAACACACAAACAAACAATCATAAACATTCGACCAATAGTCAAGAGTGAATGCCGAATCCGCATGATAATACGATTCAAATTGTTGAGATAAGCTAATATTGATTACGTCAACATTTATTTCGGATGCAAGCTCACCCATAGCATCATATAAATCATGATGCTGATTCACCTGCCTCAATTCTACTGTAACGTCGGGTGCAATTTCGCGAATAATACTCTCGACCATCTCTTTATGCCCGGGAAAGCTTGATTGATCTATCGTTTCGATAATACCAACCGTAATACCGCTTCCTGTATAACTCGTAGCCGTAATTCCTACATCCGAAAGAGCATCTTCAATTGCATATTCATCGGAAGTTAAGCGGCTTTGCGTTGTGCCGCTTATCGATAATCTTGTTCCGAACAGTATCATCGCACTGTCTGCTTTGCCGTCAGCAATGACTTTCGCCAAAAGCTCAATCTCTTTTTTGTATACGTCCAACGTAACATAGTCGTTTTCT
>JAFVYN010000124.1 GCA_017508605.1 Clostridia bacterium | reverse complement strand
CGGTTGCGATCTTTGTCGGCATTAAGCAAGGCTACCGTATGGAGATTGACACACAAAGTATTATCCCTATTCTTGTATTGGGACTTCTGAACACGGGCATCGGATGTTATTTTTATTTCTCGTCTATCGGGAAGCTGCCTGTGCAGACGGTTGCGATATGCGGATATCTCGAGCCGCTGTCAGCGGTCGTGTTCTCGGTGATCTTCTTGAAAGAAACAATGCTACCGATACAAATCATCGGCGCGGTGCTTATCATCGGCGGCGCGATGCTCGGTGAATACAGAAAAAGGCAAACATAAGTTGAGGGCTGACGATTGTTTTCGTCAGCCCTCATTGCTTATTCGTTATCCGTCTGCACCTCCATCGTGAGCCTTGCTCCAAGGCGGAAGCCATCTTCAAATATGCTTTCAAGCTTGGTATGCAGATTGCAATAGAAACAATAACCGAATAACAATCAAAAGCAAGAAGCAACGAGCGAAATAACTCGTTGCTTCATTCAATATGGTGAACATTTATTTTTGTTTGTTTTGCGTCTTCAAGGCAAGATGCTCGTTGCGCGCACTCCTACGTCCTTCTTCCTTGATGTCGCCAGCCTTGGTAAGAGCCATTTTAGTAAGGAACGGTCCAACGATCTCATAGATTAGGACGGCAAACAACGTAATATTGCGAACGATGGCACCGTCAGGTCCAAGCTCGACCGCCTTAATTGCCATTCCGAGTGCAACACCTGCCTGTGGAAGCAATGTGATGCCAAGATACTTCACAATGTTAGGATCGGATTTTGTCATCTTCGCGCTGATATTTGCTCCGTAATATTTACCGAGTGAACGCGCGATAATGTAAACGATTCCAACGACTACGACCGCCCACTGAGAGAATACCGAGAGGTCAAGCTCAGCACCGCTGATAACGAAGAATAAAATCAGCACAGGCGTCGTCCATCTGTCTGATCTGTCCATTAGCTCCTCGGAAACCTCACAAATGTTGCAGAACACCGTTCCGAGCATCATGCAGGCAAGCAAGGAGGAAAAGCCGATATGTATGCCGATTCCCGGAATCTCAAACTTCAAGCTGGAGATCGCAACGGTCAGCATAACGAAGGTGACCGATACCGCCATACGCTTGGAGCGAGAATGGAAATACCTTTCGCAGAGAGTAAAGAGCAAGCCCATAACAAAACCGAGCAAGAGCGATAGAACGATCTCAAGCAGGGGTTCAAGGATAATAGCAAGCGGGCTGACACCTGCCGTGACCATGGATCTTGCAATACCAAAGGAGATTGCAAACACCACAAGACCAACGGCGTCGTCAAGAGCAACGACGGGAAGGAGAACGTCTGTAACCGGTCCCTTCGCCCTGTATTGCTTAACAACCATCAGCGTAGCGGCAGGAGCCGTTGCGGTCGCAACCGATGCAAGAACGATTGCGGCAGGGATGGAGAGTGTGTCAGGCATAGCGAAGTGAAGCGCAATCAGAGCGATGTCAACCACAACGGTGGTGATCAGAGCTTGAAGCACGCCGATAACAGTAGCCTGCTTACCGATCTTTTTGAGCTGGGAAAGTCTGAATTCGTTGCCCATAGAGAATGCGATAAAGCCAAGAGCGAGGTCGGCAATCAAACCGAAGCCTTCAATCTGTTCCGAAGTAATTCCGATGCCCTGAATGCCAATGGCACCGAGCACGAACGGCCCAATCAGAACACCTGAGATCAGGTATGCGGTAACTGAGGGGAGCTTTACGAGCTTGGCAAGCCTTGATAAGAGCAGACCTGCAAGCATTGCGATAGATAAACTCAAAAAGACACTTGCTGTTTGAGTCATAGAAAATACGCCTTCTTTCATATTGATTTTTGAAAATTTAGAGTAGAATCATTCAGTAGTGATGTGAGGGTATTGTCTATGCTCTCAAAAGACTGCCTATGGTTGAGCTCCTTATTCAACGGCTATATATTATATCACTTTTTTTGAAAAAAGTCTACTTTTTTTCAAAAAAAAAATTACCCTTTGCCAATTCTTTACCGTGATATCTTATAGCTCAATAAATATAACAAATTGATTGAATTATTTATAGAAACACGGTATAATTAACAAGAAAGACGACTTCATTAAAAGGCTTTGCCAAATCTTAATCAAGTCTATGATATAATAATGGAAAACAGAAGAAGGGGGTTAAAATGGCAATAGCGGATATTTCATCATTAAGTGTATTTGCATAAACTCTTCAAGTGTCTGGTTCTTCCGTAAATCGACATACTGTCTAACAAAACAATACTCAAAACGGTATTGTTGATGGAAATATATTTTCCTTTTTGATAACGGCTATCATATCCTGCAAGAAGTCGGACAAAAATTATTGATAAAGCAAAAATCAAGTACACCATTACTATTCCGTGAAGCGCTCTCTTTTTCTGCTTTTTCAGTGATATTCTTTGCTTTCGCAAAGAGTGATATTATTGCTACCGCAATAGTGATATTGAAGCCTTG
>JAFVYN010000123.1 GCA_017508605.1 Clostridia bacterium | reverse complement strand
TCAAGTGTCGAGAGCATTTCGCAAACGTGAACAGGATTACCCTGGATCTTGGAATCTCTGCCGTAGGGGGAGGTTGTGGTTACTTGGCCAAGCAATGTAGTAGGAGCCATCTGGCCTCCCGTCATACCGTAAATGGCATTGTTGATAAAGATGATAGTGATGTTCTCACCGCGCGTTGCGGCGTGAACCGTTTCGGCGGTACCGATAGCGGCAAGGTCGCCGTCTCCTTGATAGGTAAAGACGATGTTATCGGGGCGCGAACGCTTCACACCCGTCGCAACGGCGGGCGCTCTTCCGTGAGGTGCTTCGATCATATCGCATTCGAAATAGTTATAAGCAAACACAGAGCAGCCAACAGGCGCAATGCCGACGGTCTTGCCCTCTATTCCAAGCTCGTCAATAACTTCGGCGACGAGACGGTGAACGATACCGTGTGTACAGCCGGGGCAGTAGTGGAAGGGCACGTCGGAGAGTGCGTGCGGCTTATCAAATACAACTTTACTCATCAGATTCTACCTCCGATCTTACGGATCTCGTCGAGGATCTCTTCGGGTGTGGGCATCATACCACCGGTTCTTCCGTAGAAGGAAACAGGACGCGAGCATTCGATTGCGAGCTTAACGTCTCCTGTCATCTGACCCTTGTTGAGTTCAACGACCAAAAATTCTTTTGCGGTTTTTGCGGCCTTAGCAAGTGCTTCGTTCGGATAGGGCCAAAGGGTAATGGGGCGAACCATACCGACCTTGATACCTTCTTTGCGTGCCATCGAAATAGCAGTTTTGCAGATACGGCTGGTGATACCGTAGGATACGATCACGATATCAGCATCCTCCGTCATGTATTCTTCCGCGCGAACTTCATTCTTCTCAATTTCAGCATAGCGTTCAAAGCGCGCGTTGATCGAGTCTTCAAGTTCATCGGGCTTGATGAAGAGCGAGTTAATGATGTTTTTCTTTCTCTTACCTTCTGTACCCGTGGTTGCCCAGGGTTTTTCGGGCAGAGCATCGCCGTTGACTTCCTTGAATTCAACAGGCTCCATCATCTGACCGAGCGCGCCGTCGGCAAGCATCATAACGGGAATGCGGTACTTGTCACCAAGCTCAAAGGCAAGGGTCGTGAAGTCAGCCGCTTCCTGGATGCTGCTGGGGGCAAGCACGATGAGGTGAAGGTCGCCGTGTCCGTTTGCTTTGGTTGCCTGATAGTAGTCACTTTGTGCGGGCTGAATGCCGCCGAGACCGGGACCGCCGCGCTGTACGTTAAGAATGAGGGCGGGCAGGTCACTGCCGACCATGTAAGAAATTCCTTCGCTCTTCAGCGAGATACCGGGCGAGGAGGACGAGGTCATAACACGCACGCCTGCCGCGGATGCGCCGAGAACCATATTGATTGCGGCAATTTCGGATTCAGCCTGCAGACAAAGACCGCCTACCTTGGGCATTCTTTTTGCCATATATTCGGCAATTTCAGTCTGAGGAGTGATCGGATAGCCGAAATAGTGACGGCATCCCGAACGGATCGCAGCTTCGGCGATCGCTTCGTTACCTTTCATCAAAACCTTAGCCATCGTTATACCTCCTTTTCCACTTTGATGGCAACGTCGGGGCACATCATGGCGCAGAGCGCACAGCCACGGCATTTTGCCATATCGGTTACTTCTGCGGGGTGGTAACCTTTCGCGTTTAATTTGTCGGTCGCAAGAACCAGGATCTTTGTGGGACAAGCTGTTGTGCAAAGACCACAACCCTTACAAACGTCGACGGAAATCGTAACTTTGTTCATAGCGGTTCCTTTCGTATATGATAAGTAAATTAATAGATCTTTTTGGTGATATCCCGAATGGGCATCGCCAAGGTGTCCAATGTCACGTGGAGCGACTCCACGTAGCTCGTTGCGATAAGGGGGAGAGAAGTCATTTTTTCAATTGCCTTGGCGTATGAAAGCGAGGCTTCTACATCGGCGGCTGTCGTTTCCTCACCGAGATTGGAATTGTTGATAAAGCCCGTAAAGGAAAGTGAGCAGTTGTCTTCAATCTCGCGGAGGTTTTCAAGCGTATCCTCGGGTGTCGCTGTCAAGGGACGGTACATATTGACCACGGCGATCATATCGTATCCAGCCTTGTTGATCGCGTTTCGGTAAACGCCGAGGGCTACCGCACCATCCTTGTCGCCGCCTACGTCGAAAATGACGGTTTCATCCGAAACGAAGACCGAATGGATCTGCGGAGGCAGTGTCGGTACGTCCACGTTGGTATTGGCGAACTGCGGCAATATGCATCTGATGCCAAGTGCTTCAAGCTCAGCTCGGTTATCGGCGGCGCGGAAATAGGGGTTAACGATATCAAGGTCGACAAGCGCCACCTTCTTGCCCTCCGTTACCAGCTTCTTGGCAAGATTCACTGCAATATTCGTTTTCCCAGAGCCGTAGTGCCCTGAAATAATGATGATCTTTTTTGTGAATGTCACAGGATAACAGCTCCTTTCGAAAACTCTTTGTATTATAGCATATTTTTTGTAAAAAGAAAAGAGTTTTTGAAATATTTTTTTGAAAAAATATGGGATTTTGATGTTAGTCTTGAAAGAGATATCCCCACCTGCCATCGCGGGTGGGGATACTGAATGTGTATTACGTTTACGCTTCGGTCTTCCAGAGCCCGTGAAGGTTGCAATATGCATAGACTGCAATAAGCTCGTCGCCTTCGGTGAGAGCAAAGCTGATCTTAGGCTCGCCCGTGAGAACCTTTCTCTGATTGCCTTCTTTGGTTTCGATTGCGACCCAACCGATAAAATGCTCGGGAAGCATGGGGTGAAGGGTAGAACCAACGACGATCTCCACTACGCCGTTTTCGTTTTTAGCGATTACGGGGAGGTGTTTTTCGGTTGCTGCTTCGGTGGTGTTGGGGACAAGCTCTGCCATTTTCTTGCCGCAGCACATGACCGGAACGCCTTTGTTTTCTGCGAATGCAATGATATTACCGCAATGCTCACATCTGTAAAACTTCATAATGAATACCTGCCTTATACTTGAATTTTGATTTAATTTAGGAACTATTCCTAAATTAAATATAACATATTTGCAGAGGTTTGTCAAGAGGTTTTTGAAATTTTTTAATCCAAAAAGAAGAATTTTCTCAGCGATTCCTTCCAGGGCTTGACAATGGCAATGACGATCAGCATCATGCCGAGAATGAATGCGGTAAGGAGGCTGAAGAGCGACCAATAGACGGTATGGGTCACGCCGAAGGTAACGTGCAGCAGAAATTCGATCAGCATTGTCCACGCGCCGATTGCGATGATGCCGCCGCCGATCACGTAAAGACGCGCGCGGCGGAGCTTAACGGTGAGTGTTGTGATTGCTGAAACGATCAAACCGAGAGTAAAAATGATGGGAAGGGCAAAGCTGAAAAACCAATTGCCATCGGTGTCAAACGATACGAACCACACGAAAATAGCCGTCGCTCCGAAGAAGCAAGGGACGAAGATGATAGGATGTGAGCGTTTGAACCAGAAGGGAAAAATGAATACAAAATAACCAAGCAGTGTGCCTCCCGTGACGTAGCCGGACCAGCTCACCCTGTTTGCGACCGCGATCTCAAAGATCATAGGAAGCAAAAGCGGAAGCAGGCATAAAACTGAGATCACGAAAAGAATACCGCGTTTGTTAATGGCTTCGGAGGGATAGTCCTTTTCGGGATAGCTCGGACGCCCTGAGTTTTGAAAATCAGGATGATAGACGCGAGTTTCGCAGATCGGGCAGACTTTTTGCCCGTCGGCAAGCTCGATCCCGCATTTGATACAGTACATGGTATGCTCCTTTCTTACGCATTGATAGTGGGTCTTACGTTGCCCTCAGCTTTGACGTGAATGCCAAGGTCCTTGAAAACACGGTACAGTGCGCTTTCAAGAATGGGTTCTTCGATATTACGGATAATATTGAGATAAAGTGTGCCGTTGTAAGTGATAACGCCGGTATTATAAGGCGCTGCTGCCTGAACACCGAGAACAAAGTCCATACGTTCAACATAGTCAGTGAATTCCTTTGGCATTGAAACAAGTCCCAAATTGGAAAGCGAGAAGCAGGATTTTCTTTCGCCAACGAGGTTGAATACTGTCTTCAGAATGATATTCTTGAGAAAGAGGGGTGTCGCCTTGATAAAGATCGGTTTTTCGCTATTGATATTGGTTGCGATCGCCGCTGCCATATTCTTTTCGGTGATCATTAACTGCATCTGATGCATCACGATCTTTAAAACTTCGTCAAAGGTATAGTTGCCAAGCGTGGGGTCGACACCGGGCGAGGCATAGAGCGCAAAATTGCGAAGGGTCTTTGAGGGGAACAGTTTTCTTAAATTGACCGGAATTAGAATCTTGACCGGACGGCGTTTATGTTGTTTTTTTACACGCTCTTCCTGTATACCGAGTGTTGCCATGATCATAGCGGCGGCAAGATATGCGGTGACGGTGACATTCTTTTCGCGCGCGCGTTTTGTGATCTCTTCGGCGGAAAGCATAAAGGTCGTGTTGGTTTTAAATCCGTCGGGAATTCGTGTTCCGGTCAGCTTGAAGGCAGTGGTATCTTTACGCGATGCGTTTTTCGGTCCTGCGTAGCGAAAAAAACTGTCCTCAGTCTCTTCTGCGGTCGGTTCTTCCAAACGGTCAAGTACACCGTTTCCGAGGGGAACTTTTACACCGTATTTTTGATAAAGATATTCCGAGACCAGGGTTTTCAAAAAGATCAATCCGCCGTTTCCGTCGGTCAGTGCGTGGAAGAATTCAACAGCGATGCGGTTTTCATAATAAATCACGCGAAACGCACATTTTCGGATGTCATCAAACATCATACGAGCGAGGGGGTAGGGTTTTTCGTCAATGATTTTGGGCGCTTGCGGGATTTCCTCAAGATAATACCAGAAAAAGCCAGTTTTAACTCTTACCGCAATGGAGGGAAATCGTCTTACAGTGACATCGAGAGCAACTTGGAGGAGATTGCGGTCAATAGGTTCATAAAGGGTGGCGGAAAGACGGAAAACGTTGCTCCAATTACGTCGTCTTGCCGCAGGGAAGATTTTCGCGGCATTGTCCAGCGACATCCACTTGAGCTTTTTCTGAAGAGGGATCTGTTTTTTTATGAATTTTCTGATAAACGTGAAATCCTCTTCGAATTCTTTGAGGGAGTACATGGGATACGCGTGCCACATGTTCTCGCGGATGATGACAGTGCTTTGCGATCCCGCCGCCTCGAGTTTTTCGTGCAATAGACGGGAATCATCGAGCAAGATCTCGTCGCCGCCGGCGAAGATGAGGGATGGCGGCATTCCCCTCATCGAACCGAAAAGCGGGGAGATTTTGGGATTGGACTTGATCCTCCTATCATCATTTTCGTCGGGATTGGTAAGAGGATATACGTTTTTGCCTTCCTCACGCGCTCCGTAAGTGTAACAATCTGCATAATATTTGAGACGTGCTTTTGTGAGTGCGGCTTCATTTTTTTCGTTTGTGATAAAACTCTCTCCGGAAAGGGTGAGATCGGTCCAAGGAGAGATGGCGACAATGCCTGCGGGCACGGTTCGTCCTTTCTCAAGAAGCTTCAGGCAAAGTGAGTAGCAAAGTCCGCCGCCAGCACTTTCACCGCACAGAATAATATCGGAAGGGGCATAACCGCTTGAAAGCAGATGACCGTAGGCATCCATGGAATCGTCGAGGGCAGTCGGAAAAGGAAATTCGGGTGCCAGACGATAGGCAACGCATAGCACTTTGATGCCGCATTTCGAGGCAAGCACCGTGCCAAATCCCTTAGCATAATGCAGATTTCCCGCAGTATAACCCCCGCCGTGTAAATATAAAATAATACCCGAAGAGACCTCGTCCTTGGGCCTGATCAGGGAAGCTTTGACGGCGCCAATGATGATATCCTCATATTCAACGTCATTCTTGTGAGAATGCGCCATCAGTTTACCGATTTTCTCCTGTCCTTTTCTTGCCGTGGCAAGCGAACAACTCGACAAAAACGGTTTTAATAGCATGAGCTGTGAGCGTAAGATTTTGGTTAAATGTTTCATACTCTCTCCGATTTGTGAGGCTTTTATCTGGATTCAGTATATCATATTTTAATTAGAGAATCAAGTGTCTTGGTAAAAAAGCCTGAAAACCAAAAAAGAAAGAAAAAAGAAGAATTTATCTATTGAAAAATAGTGGATTTCGTGATATAATAATGCAGTATGTCCAAATGCGGTTATAAGAAAGCGAGGATATCGGATGAATACGGTGCAGGAAGAGATCAAAAAACTGAGAAGACTTCTCAACTATCACAGTAAGAAATATTATGTTGAAGATTCTCCCGAGATCTCGGATGTAGAATATGACAAGTTGTTCTATCGCCTTGTTAAGCTCGAGGAAGAGTATCCCGAATATCGTGACGCTAACTCGCCTACAGTCCGCGTTGGCGGTAAAGCAAGTGATAAATTTGAAAAGATCACGCATAACGTACCTTTGAAGAGTCTGACTGATGTGTTCTCTTACGAAGAGCTTGAAAGGTGGCTGACAAAACTCGAAGATGAGTTCGGCGAGCTTTCGTATTCGGTTGAGTGCAAGATCGACGGTCTTTCCGCGGCGCTTCATTATGAAAATGGCGCACTGATCTACGGTGCGACACGCGGGGACGGTACTGTTGGCGAAAATGTGACATCGAACATCCGAACGATCCGCTCGATTCCGTTGGAAATTCCGTACAAGGGAATGCTCGAGGTCAGAGGCGAGATCTTTATGCCGCGCGAGGCTTTTGAAAGCCTTAATTCCGAGCGTGAAAAGAATGAGGAACCTCTTTTCGCCAATCCGCGCAATGCTGCGGCAGGCTCACTTCGTCAACTTGATCCCAAGGTGACGGCGTCAAGAAAGCTTGATATTTTTGTGTTTAATCTTCAAGCGGCTGACAGGGAATTTGAACGGCATAGTGAGACCTTTTCGTTTATGAGAGACATGGGTTTTCACGTCATCCCCTTTGAAAAGGTATGTCGCGGATACAGTGAGATCACCGAGGCGATCGATGAGATCGGTAAAAAGCGCGCGGGACTGCCCTTTGATATTGACGGTGTTGTAATCAAGGTGGAGTCACTTGCCATGCGCCGTGTGATCGGGGAGGGAACAGGTACACCGAAATGGGCAGTTGCTTATAAGTTTCCGCCCGAACAAAAAGAAACGGTGCTTCGCGATATTGCTATTCAAGTCGGAAGAACCGGTGTGCTTACACCGATCGCCGAGCTTGTACCGGTAAGGATTGCGGGAAGCGTTGTATCTCGCGCTACTCTTCATAATATCGATTTCATTCGCGAAAAGGATGTCCGTATCGGAGATACCGTTGTCGTGCAAAAGGCAGGAGATATTATTCCTGAGATCGTTGAAGCGAAAAAAGAGAAGCGTCCGATCGATGTTTCCGTTTTCGAAATGCCCACGGTATGCCCCTCTTGCGGAGAACGTGTATTTCGAGATGAGGAATCGGCAGTACGCTGTACCAATGCCTCTTGTCCGGCACAGCTGATGCAAAATCTTGTGCATTTCGCTTCGAAGGATGCGATGGACATTGCGGGACTTGGTCCTGCTATACTAAAACTTTTGAAGGATAACGGTGTGATCAAGACTGTTTCCGATATATACCGTATTGTGCCCGATGAGCTTATTGATCTTGAGCGTATGGGCAAGAAAAGCGCTGAGAATCTCGTGAACGCTATTGCTGCATCGAAAAATCGCGGTCTTGCGCGTCTTCTGTATGCGCTTGGAATTCGTCAGATCGGTGTGGTAGCGGCAGAATCGCTTGCCGCGCATTATGCTGACATTGAGGACTTCTTCGCTGTTACCGTAGAAGAGCTCACTAAAATTGAGGATTTCGGTCTTGTTACCGCAGAAAATGTGGTTCGGTATTTTAACCAGCCGTCAACCCGTGTTCTGGTCGATGAACTCAAGGCTTTAGGTGTGAAAACCACGTCTGAAATTAAGGCAACCGTTGACTCTCGTTTTTCGGGAATGACATTCGTTCTGACGGGAACGCTTCCGACTATGACACGTTCCGAGGCTGAAGCGCTGATCAAAAAATACGGTGGTAAAACCTCCTCATCGGTGTCGAAAAAGACCTCGGTGGTTCTTGTGGGAGAAGAAGCCGGCAGTAAACTCACCAAGGCAAGAGAGCTTGGCGTTCGTGTGATCGACGAGCAAGAGTTTCTTGCAATGTTACAGTAAGAAAGAAGTGATATAGATGTTATTTGATAACGTAAGAATTACCCTGACTGCGGGTAACGGCGGTAATGGCTGTGTGTCTTTCCACCGTGAAAAATACGTGTCGCACGGTGGTCCCGACGGGGGTGACGGTGGTCGTGGCGGAAGCATCATCTTTCGGATCGACGAAGGAATGAATACGCTGACCTACTATAAATACAAGCGCAAGTTCAAAGCTGAAAATGGCGGAGATGGTGCCAAAAAGAAGTTTCACGGCAAAAACGGCGAAGATCTTATCCTTCCCGTTCCCCCCGGAACGATTATTAAAGATGCTGAATCCGGATTGGTGATACAGGATATGTCCACGGTAAACGAATACCGTATTTGTAAGGGTGGTAAAGGCGGTTGGGGAAACAAGCATTTTGCGACTCCCACGCGCCAGATCCCTCGTTTTGCCAAAGCGGGCATCGACGGTGAAGAGAAAGAAGTTATTCTTGAGCTGAAGTTGATTGCCGATGTCGGTTTTGTCGGACTTCCGAACGTTGGTAAGTCCTCACTGCTTTCCGTGATCTCGGCTGCACGTCCTAAAATTGCCGACTATCATTTTACCACGCTTGAACCATCAATCGGTGTTGTCGAGCTATCCGATGAGCGTGCCTTTGTAGCGGCTGACATCCCAGGATTGATCGAAGGCGCGTCTGACGGACTCGGACTTGGGCATGAATTCCTTCGTCATGTTGACCGTTGCCGTCTTCTCATCCACGTGGTGGATATTTCCGGAAGAGAAGGCAGAAATCCGATCGAGGATATCGAGCTTATCAACCGCGAGCTTGAGCAGTACAGCCCCGAGCTCGCTTCCCGT
>JAFVYN010000122.1 GCA_017508605.1 Clostridia bacterium | reverse complement strand
TTGCCGCCGCCGTGATGACGAACGGTGATGCGACCGGTGTTATTACGGCCGGCATTCTTCTTGAGCACTCTGAGGAGGCTCTTTTCCGGGGTCTTCTTGGTAACTTCGTCAAAGGACGGTACAGACATCTGTCTGCGACCCGGAGTCGTAGGCTTATAAATCTTTGCCATTCTTTTACCCTCCTTTATCTCATGCCGTCAAAGAACTCGATGGTCTTGGATTCATTGGTCATTCTTACAACTGCCTTCTTCCATTCGGAAGTGTATCCTTCGGTCACACCGCGTCTCTTGGGCTTACCGGGAACGATCACAGTGTGAACGTTCTCTACTTCTACGCCGAAGAGCGTTTCAACGGCGCTTGCAATTTCAGGCTTGGTGGCATCCTTCAGAACCTTGAAGGTATACTTTTTCACTTCAGTGCCATCCATGCTCTTTTCGCTGATGATGGGAGCGAGAATAATGTCCTGAGCGGTTCTCATTTTGCATATACCTCCTCGATCTTTTCAACCGCACCCTGAGCGAACACAACGGTGTCGCAGTTGAGTACGTCGTATACGTTGATGGTGTTGACCTGAGTGGTCTTAACGCCTTCAATGTTAGCGAAGGACTTCACGACTTCTGCAGTGTTGTCTGCGAGAACAACGAGAGTCTTCTTGGCTGCGCCGACAGCAGCGAGCATCTTGATCATGCCCTTGGTGTTGTAAAGCGAGCCGTTCTTTTCGTTGGCAATGGGAGCGATCGTGTCAACAACGATCATTTCATTGCCCGCAACCTTTGCGGAGAGTGCGCTGAAGAGAGCAACTCTCTTGGTCTTCTTATTGAGGTCCACTCTGTAGCTTCTGGGCTTAGGACCGAGAGCGATACCGCCGTGCGTCCACTGAGGAGAACGGGTCGAACCCTGTCTTGCGCGGCCCGTGCCCTTCTGCTTCCAAGGCTTGCGGCCACCGCCGGAAACCTCAGTGCGGGTGAGGGTGGACTGAGTACCCTGTCTCTGGTTCAGGAGGTAAGCTCTGACAGCGGCATGAAGTACTGCTTCGTTAGGTGTAACGCCGAAAATGCTATCATTCAGCTCGATCGAACCGACTTCAGCACCCGACATATTTACAACTTTGATGTTTGTCATTGTCTGTTTCCTCCTTACTTAGAAGTTTTAACCGCATCACGAATGAATACGATTCCGCCGCGAGCACCGGGAACAGCACCCTTAACAGCGATAATATTCTTTTCAGCGTCAATTTTAGCAACTACGAGGTTGGTTACAGTAACCTGTTCGTTACCGTATTGACCTGCCATCTTCTTGTTCTTAAAGATTCTCGCGGGGTCGATCGTACCCATCGAACCGGACTGGCGGTGGATCGGGCCGATACCGTGAGTCTTGCCAAGCATGTGGTTGTTCCATCTCTTAACGGCACCGGAGTAACCGTGACCCTTCGTGATACCGGTGATGTCGACCTTTTCACCTGCAGCAAAGATGTCCGCGGTGACGGTATCGCCAATATTGTAGCCGGAAATATCGTCGAGTCTGAATTCCTTGAGGTGCTTCATAACAGAGGTACCTGCCTTAGCAAAGTGACCCTTCTGAGGCTTGGTTGCCTTCTTGTCGTCTACGGTAACAAAGCCGAGCTGAATTGCTTCGTAGCCGTCTGTTTCTGTCGATTTAACCTGTGTGACAGCGCAAGGTCCGGCTTCGATTACGGTTACCGGAATAGCATTTCCTGTTGCATCAAAGATCTGAGTCATACCGATCTTTCTGCCAATAATGCCCTTTTTCATGTTGGATGATTCCTCCTGTTTTAGTTATTGGTTGGCAATCTTTCAGCCAACTTGACGTAAAACTTCTTGCGGGGTAGAATTAAAGCTTGATTTCAATGCTAACGCCTGCGGGAAGTTCGAGGCTTACGATTTCGTTGATAGCCTTCTGAGAGGGCTTTTCAATGTCAATAAGTCTCTTGTGGGTTCTCTTTTCAAACTGTTCGCGGCTATCCTTATACTTATGAACAGCGCGGAGAATGGTAACGATCTCTTTTTCGGTGGGAAGCGGAATAGGACCGGAAACGGTAGCGCCGTTTCTCTTAGCGGTTTCCACGATCTTTTCAGCTGCAACGTCGATCAGAGCGTGATCATAGCTCTTCAGTTTGATTCTGAGGGTTTCTTTAACTGCCACTTGATTTTTCCTCCTTAATTATAATAAGTACGGCAACGATACCGAACACGCTTCCGTGCGTTTCTTCGCCTTCCATCATAAAACCGAATTCTCAAGCGGTTCAACCCACCCGCCAAAAGAATCCGGGACTGACCGACGGCGTGAAATCGGTTCGTCTTTTCGCCCGATTGATACGGACATACTCAGGCAAAATTACCTGTTTTGCGCCATTTTTGGGCGCTCCACAGCAACCTCTGCCGTCTACGCATCAAGCTTTTTGATTGTATCATACTTTCAACCAGAAATCAATACCTTTTCTCAAAAAAATAAAAAAAATCCTTAAGATTTACATTTTGTTCATAATTGCCAATCCACTCTTTCAAAATTCTCTCTTTTGCACAAGAAGTAGTTTTCTCTTGACACTATTGGAAAAATATGGTATAATACCGCCAGTACCTCAAAAAGGAGAATCTACATGAAATTCACAGGAATCGTAAGACAGATCGACTCTCTCGGAAGAGTGGTCATCCCCAAAGAGCTTCGCACCCTGTATGGCATCCGGGAAAATGATGCCATCGAGATCTATACCGAAGACGATACCATCATTCTGAAAAAGTATACACCCTCCTGTATCTTCTGTCAATCCCGTTCACAGATCACCAAATACAAAGACAAACTGATTTGTGCTGCCTGTCTCAAGGAGCTTTCCGAGCTTCTTTGAACGCCGCCATCTACTATATATAAATGTAGAGATTTTGCAAGGCTGTCTTCTCCTCCCGGAGAAGACAGCCTTTTTGTTGGTTTATTTGCGCCGTCCGTTTCTGACGTAGGTCAAGGTCAGGATCAGGATCGGCAAGATCCAGAACAGCTGGTACAGAACAACGCCCACACCCGACAGCAGTATGCTCGATGTCAGTAAGAGTGACAACAGCACAAGAACAGCACCGATCAGAAGTGAGAATGCCGACAGGATCATACCCACCTTGGTCACATAAGCGCTCTTTCCCGATAGCACGACCGCATTCATCAAAGACTTTGTGCGCGCCACCGAAACAAAAGGACTCGTCGCGCGCTTTCGCATGCGGAGTAATTCATGTCCGTCCGCCGTCTTGACAAGACGGATCGGCGAGGCGTCAAACTTCAGAAGTCCCGACAGCATCGCATGTGTCAGATTCGGATCAAGCGAACGGATCGCAATGAAGTATCCCGCGTTTTCGAGGTATTCCAGCGCTCCGCGGCTGTCACGGTCAAGCGTATATTCAAAATCAAATTTTCCCCAAACGTCACCATCCACTGCCACAAACAGCTGAGACAGCCCATTTTCCGCATATGAAAAACCCTTGGGGAACAAAAGCTTATGCTCTGTCAAGTAAGAATAGCTCCCCAAAAGCACCCGTTTGCCATTGATCCATGTGTCAAGACCGCCTTCGGATGCCGAAACAATGCGGATCTCATCCTTCATTTCATACTGCGGCACCGACCGCTTGATCACCGTCGCTACCGAAGAATTGATCTCATCAAACACAAGCGCCGCATATTCAAGCATCGGCTCAAGCATGGATTCACGAAACAAGAGGATATTGCAAAGCTTTATATCATTGGCCGAAAAGATATCACTGTCAGCAAAGCTGACCACACCTTCATCAGCGATCCTTTCAAATGCCGCCTCGCCAATGATTGCCGCTTGTGTATTCGCCGCACCAAAGGACGCCCACAGCAACGGGATCTCATAGGTCAGAAAACCTGCCGCGGGAAGCGTGAAATACAGCGAGATCATCGCATATCCAAGTGCTTCCTGCCAGGTGTAGGAAGCAAGAGCAATCGCAAAGGTCAAAGCCGCAGCGCCAAAGGAAAGCGCGAAAAAGAGCGCATACACCAGTTTATTGCGACTGATTGCATTGGTCATTTTAAAATAATCGTCAACAAATAAGGTTCGCTTCGCCGAATAATATGCCACGTCGGGTGTTACGTAAGGCGCAAATGCCTCCGACTCCCCTTTGGCTTCCTCACGGGAAAGCACCGACAGAACACGCTTCGGTTTTTCAAGCGATACCACGCGGAAGGTCTTGGCTTCGCGTAAATAACGAAGCAAGGTCTGTAGCTTGACAAGGATCGCCGCAACAGAAAAGGCAAAGCCAAATACCATCAAGGGCGCTCTTCCCGTTGCAAGATTCAGTGTATAATAACCAAACGGTACAAGAAACAGGGGTGTCAACATGCTTTCGGGAACAGGTTTGCCATGTAACAGCAGTAAAAACCCATCTTTAAATTCTCCCGCAATCGGGATCAGCGAGGCGATCACCAAAGCCATTGACAAGCAGGATGCAAGAAACGGATTTTGCGAAGGCATGAGAACCGTCACACCGACAATATCAAGGTTTTCGGTAATAAACGCCACCACTACAATAAGGATCAACCATTGCAGGCGCATAAACTCTCGCTTAAGATGTGCCTTGTATCCTTCTTTAATATACGATCCCTGCGAATAGGCAGAGAATTCCTTGTCTTTTTTTCTGCTCGGCAATACCACACGGGAACGGTACACATCACTTTGCGTGCTGTCATCGATCGGCGTCGTACTTCCCTTGCCGCGAGGCTTTGGCTTCCACTCAAATCCATTCAGCTCTACGTCAAGACCTTCAGTCAGATCATATGTCGGAACACCATCTTCATCCTCTTCACGGGGTAATCCCGCGGGAACTTCTTCCTCCTCGATCGGCGGAAGCTCTTCGGGGATCTCCTCCTCTTCGATTGGCGGAAGCTCTTCGGGAATCTCCTCTTCCTCCTCGATCGGCGGAAGCTCTTCGGGGATCTCCTCTTCCTCCTCGATCGGCGGAAGCTCTTCGGGG
>JAFVYN010000121.1 GCA_017508605.1 Clostridia bacterium | reverse complement strand
CTGTATTATTTCATTGATAAGTATATGGCGGAGGGTACGACCAAGGTCGTGATTCCCGCTGATATCGATGAAAAGATCATGCTCGATCTTACTTACTGCAATTCGACGGAGCTGAGCTATGAAAAAATGGCGGAAAACGTGCTTGCCAGCTTCAATAAGAAGTACTGGAACGGCAGATTCCTCAATGAGTCGAACTGGTTCTGGGATCGCGCCGAAATGCTCGAAATGTACATCGATGCCTATGAGGCGACCAAGGATCCCGAGCTGAAGAAGATCGTTACGACCTATGCCAATCAGTTCCTTTCGCTTCACGGTCAGAGCTGGACGTGGAACGAATACAATGACGATATCATGTGGGCATGCATCGCATTCTCCCGTATCACTCTTCTGACCGGTGAAAAGCGCTATGCCAACATTGCCAAGACCAACTTCGACCAGACCTACGCAAGCCAGGTTGACAATCAGCTCGGCGGCGGTATGTGGTGGAAGAAGGATAAGACCACGAAGAATTCCTGCGCAAACTGTCCTGCTGCCATTGCGGCATGTCTCCTTGCACAGACCACGGGCGACAACTCTTATTACGATAAGGCGGCATCCCTGATCGACTGGGAAGTCAAGAACATGTTTGTGGTTACCAGCGGTAAGATCTATGACTCCTATAACAAGCAGGGTGAAAAGGGAACCTGGTCCTCGACCTATAACCAGGGTACGTTTATCGGCGCTTGCACCTATCTCTGGAAATACACCAAGGACGATACCTATCTGAAGTATGCCAACAAGGCGGCTGATTTTGCGATCAAAAATCTGACGAGCGGCGGTATTCTGGATAACGGCGAGGCTTCGACCTCGAACGGCGACCTGCCCGGCTTCAAGGGTATTCTCGTCCGTTGGCTCTACCGTCTCGCAAAGGAAACCGAAAACATAGAATATCTTGTTTTCTTGCAGACCAATGCCGCAACGGCATATAAGAATCAGAACTCCGAGGGTCTGATCTGGACCAACTGGAGAGGCACAACGCCCGAGCCCGACGTTCTGACCAAGGAGAACGGTTATCCTGTATTCGGTATGTCGACTGCGGTCGCCCTGATGTTCAACTGCCAGCAGTGGTGGGAATAAACCCAAATCATTTTCGGAGGAATCTTTGATGAAACGCATTCTGCTTCCGATCGGTCTTCTGGTGGCGCTCCTTTGCGTGCTGCTTTTTGCCGCATGCCAGGGTCCTGTCGATTCGACCGATCCCACCGATTCAACCACAGCACCGACCACAACGGAAGATATGACAACCGAGGACTATCACGTTATTCTTGACAACGGCAAGAGCGATTTTGTAACGATCTATCCCATGGGTGCCAACCGCAACCAGGAAACGGGCAAGATCTTTACGGCGGCTTTGACCGCTATGCGCAAGGCGTTCAAGAACAACGGTTATGAAGGTACGTATCCGATCAAGGAAGACCGCCTTGAAAAGGAAAAGACCTACGAGATCCTGCTCGGCGAGACCAACCGTGAAGCGTCGGAGATCGCTGACACGCTTGAATTCGGCGAAGCGGTGATCCGTGTCGTGGGCAATAAGATCATCATCGTGGGCTATGACGTCCGCGCGACGGCATCGGCGGTACATCAGTTTATCGCAAAGTATATGCCCGAAGGCACGAATACCGTCAAGATCCCGAAGACGCTTGATGAAAAGGTCAAGATCGACCTTTCGATCTGCGAAACCACCGGACTGACCTATGCTGCCATGGCGATGGAGGTCTGGGAAGACTTTAACGATAAGTACTGGAAAAATAACTGGGTCGAAGGCACGGGCTGGTGGGATGCCGCCGAGGTGCTGGAGACGTATATCGACGCTTACGAAGCAACCAAGGATGAAGCCATCAAGACCAAGATGCTTCAGTACGCGACCCGATTCCGTATGAGGAATCAGGCGGACTGGTCGTATAACGAGTATAACGATGATATCACCTGGGCGGTGATCGCCTATGCGCGTATTTACCTTCTGACGGGTGAGAAGAGTTACCTCACGGTCGCAAAGAACAATTTTGACAAGATGTATGCCCGCGCGTGGGATAATCAGCTCGGCGGCGGTCTCTATTGGAGAAACGATAACCAGACCAAGAACGCCTGCATCAACTGTCCCGCCGCTATCGCCGCCTGCTATCTGGCGGAGGCAACCAAGGATGAGTCCTATTACACCAAGGCGACTGATATTATGGATTGGGTATTCAAGAATCTGTATCAGGCGAGCGGTGCGATCATTGACTCCTATAACCTGCAGGGCGAAAAGAATATGTGGGCATCGACCTACAATCAGGGAACCTTTATCGGCGCTTGCAATCTTCTGTATCAGAAGACGGGTGAGGCTGACTATCTTGAAAAGGCGACCAAGGCCGCTGAGTACGCGATGCAGCATCTGACGACAAACGGTGTCTTCAACGGCGAGGGTAATCCCAACGGACCCAATACGCCCGGTGACGATAACAAGGACCTGCCCGGCTTCAAGGGTATTCTGACCCGTTGGCTCTACCGTTTTGCCAAGGATACCAACGATAAGGAAATTCTGATGTTCCTTCAGAACAACGCGGCGACCGCCTATGCGAACCGCAACAAGGACGGTCTCATCTGGACTGAATGGAACAATAAGACTCCCGACACGGTTTCCGAGGATGACGGCTACTACGTATTCGGTATGTCGACGGCAGTAGCGCTGATGTTCAACTCACTCCCCTGGGACTGATAAAACCCGGTATGGCATAGGATCCTCCTATGCCATACTGTACAAATGAGGTATTTATATGAAACGAATTCTTTTTCTGCTGACACTATTGGTTCTTTTCGCGGTTTGCCTGACAGCCTGCGGCGGCGAGACCGAGACTCAGCCCGATACCACGGAAGTTCAAACCACACCCCTTGAGACAACGCTGACAACCGCTCCCGTAACCACCGAAGAACCGAAGCTTGCCCTTGTGGAAGACGGCAAGACGCCCTACCGTATTATCGTGAGCGACTCGCTTTCCGGGGATGCGGAGTTTATGGCAACAGTCGAGCGCTTTGCGAAGGCGCTTTCGGATGAGATCTCCGTCATGACCGACAAAGAGCCTCAGAGCGAGTATGAGATCCTCATCGGCGATACCAACAGAGGCGAGCCTTCCGAGAACGGTTTTTATTACACGAAGCTTACAGTGTCGGGTAAGACGCTCTCTTTGAGCGGTCATAATCCCGAGGTACTTTCGGACGCGATGGCATATATGATTGAGACCTATCCTCAGGGTACGTCGGTTCTGATCCCGCTTTCCGTGGACGAGACCTTCCGTCTTGACCGTTATTATTCCGAAGAAAACCAAAAGTCCTATGCCGACATTGCCAAAGAGGTCTATGACAGCTTCAATGCCAAGTATTTTGTGAACGGCTGGGTAGCGGGTCATGCCTATTGGGATAAAGCGGAAATGATCGAGACCTATATTGATATGTATGAGGCGACAGGCACAAAGGAAGCTAAGGACAATATGCTTTCCTACGCGAAAATGTTTGTCAAGCTTTACGGAAAAAATTGGTCGAGCAATGAATTCAACGATGATATCATGTGGGCTTGCATTGCCTATACCCGCATTGCCAAGCTTTGTGACAATACGCAGTATCTCGAATATGCCAAGACGAATTTTGACATCGTCTGGGAGCGCGCTTATGATGACGTTCTCGGCGGTGGTCTCTATTGGCGCATTGAGAACACCACCAAAAATTCCTGTGTCAACTGCCCCGGCGCGATTGCGGCATGTCTTCTCGGCGAGATGACGGGGGACAAGAGCTATTACGATAAAGCGGCTCTTCTGATGAAATGGGAATTCGATCATATGTTTGAAGAAGATACCGGCCGTGTATACGATGCTCTTAACGTGGAGGGCAAATTCAACAAATGGGCGTCGACCTATAATCAGGGCACGTTTATCGGGGCTTGCACACTGCTGCATGAGTACACCGGTGAGAAGAAGTATCTGGATTATGCCGCAAAGGCGGCTGAATACGCCATGACCCGTCTTGTCAACCAAGAGGGCATCATCGACAACGGTGAAGCTTCGACCTCTAACCAGGATCTGCCGGGCTTCAAGGGGATTCTTGTCCGTTGGCTGTATCGCTACGCAAGATACACCGAGGATCTTGAGATCCTCGCCTTCCTTCAGAAGAATGCGACACACGTATACCGGATGAGAAACGATGCGGGTATCATCTGGACGGACTGGACGAAGGAATCACTGGCACAGCGGTATTTCGATCAGGGCGGATATTCGACATTCGGCATGTCGACAGCGGTAGCGCTGATGGCAAACTGCCAGCCTTGGTGGTAAAAAAACACAAAAGACGGCCGAGCGATCGGTCGTCTTTTTTACGCGGAACAAGTACATAAAGGAGACAAACCATGACATCAAGATTTCAAGACGTTCTTGCGGGGCGCGAGGACAATTATCTGTTCCCGTTTTATTGGCAACACGGCAATCACACCGACAGACTGCCCGAGCAGATCGAAAGAATCTTTCAAAGCGGTTGCCGCGGTCTTTGTGTGGAGTCCCGTACACATGAGGATTTTTGTCGCGAGGGTTGGTGGCGGGATATGGACATCATTCTTGCCGAGTGTGAAAAACGCGGCATGCAGGTCTATATTCTTGACGATAAGCATTTTCCAACGGGCTATGCCAACGGGGCGATCCGTGATAAATACCCCGAGCTTCGTCAATGGGAGCTGATCGAGAGACATGTTGACGTGATCGGGCCGATGGCAGAGGCGAGCGTTCTTGTGAGAGGGGGCAATGCTGACGAGATCCTGCTTTCGGCATATGCCTACCCGAGAAAGAAGGGAGAAGAGGAGCTGTACGGCGAACCCATCGAGCTTACCTCATACATCCAAGAGGATACCCTGACTTGGGATATCCCCAAGGGTTGTTACCGTATCTTTTTCCTTTACCGCTCCCGTCGGGGCGGCAGAGCGCATTATATTGATATGCTCTCAAAGGAATCGGTAAGCGTTCTGATCAAGGAAGTATACGAGCCGCATTATGAGCATTATGCCCGTTATTTCGGCAATACTCTCGCCGGCTTTTTCTCGGACGAGCCAAGCCTTGGCAATATGATCGTGGACGTGCAGAGAGTGGATCGCGGCATGTACGAACGGCGGGTGGGCAGTGCGGGACTGGCGCTTCCGTACCGTGATGAAGTACTCTCCTTGATGAATGAAGAGCTTGGCTATGATGCCGCGTGCTATCTTCCCGAGCTTTGGTATTTCGGCGAGCATTCTCCCGCGGTGCGGCTTGCGTACATGAACGCGGTGACGAAGCTTTACAGCGAATGCTTCTGTCAGGCGCTCGGTGACTGGTGCCGCGCGCGGGGGGTACTGTATATCGGACACATCATTGAAGATATGAACGCGCACGCAAGACTGCACTGTAGCGCGGGGCATTATTTCCGCTCGCTTGCGGGTCAGGACATGAGCGGTATCGATGTGGTTCTGCATCAGGTCATGCCGGGCTTTGCGGATTACATTCACACGGCAAGCTGTTCGGGCGGCGTGTCCGATCCCGGTTTTTATCATTATCTCCTCGGTCAGCTGGCAAGCTCGATGGCGCATCAGTATCCGCTCACCAAGGGACGCGCGATGTGTGAGGTGTTCGGCGCTTACGGATGGGGCGAGGGTGCGCCCATGATGAAATGGCTGCTTGATTTTCTCTTGGTTCGCGGCATCAACTATTTTGTGCCGCATGCCTTTTCGCCGAATTATCCCGATCCCGACTGTCCGCCCCATTTTGGCGCTGAGGGACACGATCCGCAGCTTGAGGGCTTTGGGGCTCTGATGCGCTATACCAACCGCATGGCGCATCTTCTGTCGGGCGGTGTTCATCGGGCGCAGGCGGCGATTTTGTATCACGCCGAGGGCGAATGGATGAATGAATTCGGCAATGCCATGCTGACCGAAAAGCCCGCCCGCGCTTTGTACGACAGACAGCTTTCGTACGATATCGTTTGCGCTGACGTTCTGTGCGATGACGCCATGACGTCGGTTGAGGGAGGCAGTCTTGTAATCGGTCGGGAGCGCTTCGGTGCTTTGATCGTGCCTTACGCCGAAAGACTGCCGCAGAAGATTCTCTCCCGTCTTTCTCAGCTTGAAGAGAAGGGTGTGTATATCGTATTTGCCGACCGCTCACCCAAGGACAGTGGATTTTTGGCTCTGCCCTGCGAGGTGCTTGCCGATGAACTGATCTCGCGTGGGGTATACGGCATCCGCCTTGAAAAGGCGCATCCGCATCTTCGTGTTTATCACGTGGAGCATGAGGGAAAAGCGACCTTCTTTTTCTTCAACGAATCCCCCGACACGCCGTATGAGGGCGGGGTGACGCTTCCTTGCGAGGGTAGTTTCGTCCGCATGCGGCTTCTGGAAGACCTGATGTACGATGACAGCGCTGAAAAAGGGAAAGCGTTGCTTTCGCTCTTACCCGGTCAGTCGGAGGTATGGGTTTTCGGCGAGGCTTCGGGAACGCTGAAGGCGGTATCCTGCAACGTGAAAAAGACGCTTTCTCCCATGATGACGGTGTCTCTTGCCGATTCTGACGATCTTTCGTCATTCAAGCCCTATACTGTGACCGACCGTCTTGTCAGTATTACCTCGCAAGAAGGTATGCGGCGCTTTGCGGGTAAGATCCGCTACGCCTTTACGCTGAGAGCTGAGGAGGGATGGATGGCGCCGATGCTCGATCTCGGTGCGGTGGGCGAGACCGCAAGGCTCTTTGTCAACGGCAAGGATCTCGGGATCCGTGTCGCAGCCCCGTATTGCTTTTCGCTGTCGGAGGCTCTTCGTGTGGGAGATAACGAGATCGTGGTGGAGGTTGCCAATACGCTTGCGTACCGTCAGAGAGATCATTTTTCGCATTATCTGACGCTTCGTCCCTCGGGACTTCTTGGCCCCATTACGCTTTCCTATTATCAGAAATAAAGAATCAAAAATCGCCGAACGGCTCAGCCGTTCGGCGATTCTTTCGCTTATTCTTCTGTCTTTTTGGGAGGAAGATCGATCTTGATATGAACGTCGCGAAGCTGCTTGTCGGTGACTTCGGAGGGTGCGTTCATCATAAGGTCCATCGCGTTCTTGTTCATGGGGAATGCGATGATCTCACGGATATTGGGCTCATCGAGAAGGAGCATGATCATGCGGTCAACACCGGGAGCGACACCCGCGTGAGGCGGAGCGCCGAATTTGAAGGCATTGTAAAGTGCGGGGAATTTCGATTCCACCACGTCAGCGCCCATGCCGACGATCTCAAACGCCTTGAGCATCAGCTCGGGATTGTGGTTACGGACAGCGCCCGAGGACAGCTCAACGCCGTTGCAGACGATATCGTACTGATAAGCGAGAATATCCAGAGGATCTTTGGTGAGAAGGGCTTCCATACCGCCCTGGGGCATCGAGAAGGGATTGTGGCAGAATTCAAGCTCACCCGATTCTTCGCCGATCTCATACATCGGGAAGTCGACGATCCAGCAAAGACGGAATACGTTTTTGTCGATGAGGTCAAGATCCTGACCGAGCTTCTGACGAACGGCGCCCGCGATCTTGCGGGTCTCTTTTCTGTTACCGGCAAGAAGGACGATGAGAGAGCCGTTTTCTGCCGAAAGTCTTTCGAGAAGCGCTTCCTTGACGGGCTCGAGGAATTTCGAAACACCGCCCGAAACCGTGCCGTTTTCACCGACCTTGCACCAGAACATGGTCTTGGCGCCGGCTTCCTTGGCAAACTCCACGAGAGAGTCAATATACTTTCTGGGTTTTGCGAAGTTCTTGACCACGATCGCCTTGACGGTCTCGGCGGTCTTGAAATCGTCAAGCTCACAGCCCGCGAGGATGTCCGAGACCTCCTGAAGGATCAGGGGGTTACGAAGGTCGGGCTTGTCACTGCCGTAGGTCTCAAGCGCGGTGAGATAGGGAATTCTTTCGAAGGGTGCTTTGTCAACCTTCTTGTTTGAGAATTCCTCAAAGATCTCGGGAAGAACGGCTTCCAGCTCGGCAAATACGTCTTCCTGCGTAGCGAATGCCATTTCCATATCGAGCTGATAGAATTCGCCGGGCGAACGGTCAGCACGGGCATCCTCGTCGCGGAAGCAGGGGGCGATCTGGAAGTATTTGTCAATGCCCGAGGTCATCAGCAGCTGCTTGAACTGCTGAGGTGCCTGGGGAAGGGCATAGAATTTGCCGGGATGATTACGGCTGGGAACGATATAGTCACGCGCACCCTCGGGAGAGGAGCAGGTGAGAATGGGGGTCGTGATCTCGAGAAAGCCGCGGGCGGTCATCTTCTGACGGAGTGCCGAGACGATCTTCGAACGAAGCACGATCTTATCCTTGACAACAGGGTTTCTGAGGTCAAGGAAACGGTATTTGAGTCTCGTTTCCTCGCGGGAGTCAAGCGAGGACGCGATCTCAAAGGGAAGAGTCTCATAGCACTTGCCGAGTACCTCAATGGACTCGGGGAGGATCTCGATAAGACCCGTGGGAATATTTTCATTGGGATTGGAGCGAAGAGCTACCTTGCCGATGACCGAAACGGTGGATTCGCGCGGGATCTCGCGAACCTGTGCCATCATATCTTCGGTCGATGCCACGACCTGGGTGACACCGTAAAAGTCACGCAGAACGAAGAAAATGACAGAGCCGAGGTCTCTGACGGAGGAAAGCCAGCCCGAAAGACGAACAGTCTCGCCTTCATGCTCGCGGCGAAGCTCGCCGCAGTTATGTGTTCTCATTTGCATAAGAAAGTCCATACCTTTCAACGTGTTAGTAAAAATGTATTATCGCATAAAACTACAGTATAATGATAGCAAAAAAAGTGTGAAAAGTCAATAGGTTTGTTATTTTTTCTCTTTGTTCTTGCAAAGTGCGAACCGTGATAAATTAACACTTCACTAAATTATGATATTAAAAAAACAATATAGTTTGGACGCGATTTTTGGAATTTTCAATTATCGTGATAAAATATTTTTTAGAAAAATGAAGAAATATATTG
>JAFVYN010000120.1 GCA_017508605.1 Clostridia bacterium | reverse complement strand
CAAGGGTGGTGTTGAAGAAGAAGGACGCGGTCATCATGCTGTTGACCTTCTCGACGTCTTCTACCGTTTCGGTGCTGGGAAGCGAAGAGTTATAGAGAACCTTGCCTTCATTATAAAGGCTGTAGAAATACATCTTGTTTTCAGCGATCTTGGTCATCATCGAAGCTGCGAAGTCGACCGAATAGGTATCAGCGATCTCAGCCTTGAGAACTGCCATTGCCTTTTCCTTGAGAACATCAGCGGGCTTTGCACCGAGAGCTGCGTATTCTTCATCAGTCATCGCTTCTCTCATCTCAGCGACCTTGGCATCCAGCATCTGCTTGCCGTTCTTCTTGTAATAAGCGGCGGCAACTTCATCATACTTTGCGTTGACAAAGGTAGCCTCGTCGTCATTACCGTAGGTCATATTGATGTGGATTCTGTAAGGAACAACGTACTTGTCAAGGCTCTCTTGCTTTTCGGGATCGAGATAGTAGCTGGTATTGCGTTCGAGGATCAGATAAGGACGCATAACGATTCCTTCCTGAGTCGAACCGAAGGAAACACCCTTCAGGAAGAACGGACCGTTGGTCTGCATGATCGCAATGACCGTCGACCAGTCATTTTCCTTGCCGGCGTCTCTGTCATAGATCTTGTTGATAACGTCCTTACGAATGGGATACAGCGCGCAGGAAGCACAGTTTCTCAAGAACATTTCGGGATCTGCCCAGTCCTCAAGGATAACTGTCAGGGTGTCCTGAGAGGACGCTCTGATACCGAGATCGGAAAGGGTCATTTCACCGCGCTTGACAGCAACGGCGTTCTTGATGGGGAACAGAAGCGATGCGGCTTCACAGTTGAAAGCGGGATCGAGAATTCTTTCCCAGGAGTCGAGGAAGTCTTCGGCGTCAACCTTGGTGCCGTCGCTCCATCTCGTCGTTTTCAGAGTGATATCAATAACCTTCTGACCATCGCGGTCGGTATAGATCTTCCACTCTTCGGCAACAGCGCCCTTCAGCTTGCCGTTGTCATCAATATAAGTAAGACCTTCATAGACGAGCGAAAGAAGCTTAGCGCTTGCTTCGTCGGCATAAGCAGTAGCAGGGTCAAGGCTTACCGAATACGGCATATACACATTGATCACCGCACCGGGATTCTCCGAGGTAACCTTACCGCAAGAGTTGAACATCACGAGCGTGCCGGCAAGCATCAGAACCGCCAACACAACTGTCAGAGCCTTTTTCAAAGTTTTCAAAACAATGTCCTCCTTGGCTTTGCGCACAGGATCAAAGCTGCGACCCTGTGTACATACTTGTACAGTATGACACCATACAGTAATTCTGCTCTATTATACCATTAAAAAACAAGTTTAGCAAGAGATAATTTTCCCGAAAATCGCACTTTTTAACTTTTCGTACTGTTGCACAAATCTTTCGATTTTTTTTGTACAAAATCAACATAGATTTTGGAGAAAAAATCTTACATTCTTTGGAAATATCTGCATAAAAAATAGGCAATCGGGATAAAACTGAAATAGCAAAAGCAGTATGGATATTTTGTGAAAGGAGATACCGTGACTTATCAGGTACGCACAGATCTGACCGTGGAGCTTGCACGCCCGCTGACCCCCAAAAAAGCATGCGGCTACTCCCATACCGAACGAAGTGAGAAGGGGATCGGCATCTTCTCGCTGTCGATCCATGACCGTGGCGGAGAAAAGATCTTTTCCCGCCCGATCGGAGACTACATCACACTGAGCTTTGACGAAAGTACTGTCTCTTTCTTACCGGATGTGGCAGGACCCATCCTGACCGATCTTATGAAGCTCTCCCATACCCCCATGCGCCTTTTACTCGTCGGACTCGGAAATGCCGGTATTACCGCCGATGCCATTGGCCCCGAAACCGTTGCGCGTGTCAGTGTCACAGGACACCTTGGTAAGGAAAAACACGCAACCGAGCTTTTCGCCATCGCCCCAAGCACCTCAGGGAATACGGGATTTGAAAGCTTTACACTGATCAAGGCCGCCGTGAAGGCGTCGAACGCCACCCACGTGCTTGCGGTGGACGCTCTCGCGGCAGAAAGCACCGAGCGACTGTACAAGACCCTGCAGATCGCCACAAGCGGCATCGTACCGGGATCGGGTGTGGGAAACCACCGCCATGCCATCAGTCAAAAAACATTGGGGATCCCTGTCATCGCCATCGGCGTTCCTTCGGTTGTCTCCTGTGCTACCCTGGTCTACCGCGCGCTTGAAGAGGCAGGCTTTTCTTCTCTCAGTGAAGCGGTTATCAATAAACTGAAAGAGCAAGAACCGTTTTTCGTAACACCTCCCGATGCCGACCGTCTGACGCATACGGTATCCCAAGCCATTGCCGACACCGTCATGACACTCATTCATACCGACACTATCCACGAAAGGAGACCTTCATGAATCCGCAGGTACCGCCTCATAAGCGTGAAAAGATCTTTCGCATTCTTGTCGCGGCGATCGCTCTCGTGTCGATCCTTGCCGCCGTTGTTTACTCTCTCTACGGTATTCTGAGCGACGTTAATGCCACTCACCGCCTTCTGCTCGAAGCGTTCATGGCAAAGGACAAGGAAACACTCTCCCCCGCCCTGCCGCCCGAAACGAGCGAAGACTCTCTGTCTTCCGATTCCCCGACACCGACCGAGCGCCGATCGGTCTCCCTCGATCTTACTCACAGCGACCGCACCATTGAAAACGCTACTTCTTATACGCTTGACGAAACCGCTCTCAATGAATACCGTTTTGATGCCCACCTCTTCGATACCCGCCCCATGATCCTTTTGTATCACAGCGAGCCAATGGCATCTTATTGGCAGGAGGGCGCCGCGAGTGTCCCCGTCTCGCATCCCTTCACTTCGGAAAACCGCGAGGAAACCGTGATTGCTCTCGGCAACGTAGTCAGCGACGTCCTTGAATCCGCGGGGATTGCCTCGATCCACCTCACCGAAAAGGTATCCGATCCCGCCAAAACTCTCGGGGAATACCGCCTGCTCTACCCTTCGATCCGATACTGTCTTGACATCCGTCGCGACGGCATTTACACCACCGACGGAAGGATCGTCAGAAGCCGAGGCACGATCGACGGCGAAGAAACGGCACAGCTCATGCTCGCCGTCGGATGCGATATTGAAAACCGCACCCTCGACTGGCAGAAGAATCTCGCCGCGGCATACCGCATCGCCGCCATGCTTCGATCCGCTGAGCCGTCCGTCATCCGTCCGATCTATCTCCGTCCCGAAGCTCTCGGTCAGCAGGACGCCGTTACCCATCTGACGCTCTTCGTCGGAACAACAGGCAATACCCATGCCGAAGCCCTGCGGTCCGCACGTTTTTTCGCCCGTTATCTCGCGCTTTTCATCCTCTCCAACTGCGGCGTATGATCGCCCGAAAAAAAAGCAAGACATACCAAGCGGTATGTCTTGCTTTTTTATATCAGTCCGAAACCGAAAACTCCACGATATTGCGAAACAGTACGGCATGTGCCTCATACCATTCCTCAGAGGCGTTGCCACTGAGCGACGAGATCGCCGTCGGTCTGATCAGGCACATGACCGCGCCGTCACAGGCTTCGTAAAGCGCCGTATGATAGCGGAAGAAATCCAGCTCATTCACCCGCACGGCATACGGATCGTATGCCGCTTCGGGAACTTCTTCAAAAATATCCGCCAGCGGAACAAAGAGACCGGTATCCTCAAACTTCTCATATACAAAGGGATCCAAGACCGCCAGCATCATTTCGCCGCCGATCAGCCAGCTTCTCACCTGATCAAACATCACGGTGCGCTGCGTAGGATCATAATACAGCATGTCACCTTCCGCTTCGGCCTCCGCTTTTTTTTCGGCGATCTGCTCATCGGAAAGGATCACAACGTCGGTCAGCGATACCAGCTTTCTTCCGTCCGCGTTGCCGTCCTTTTCAAGACACTTGGAGAAGAGATCGCCAAGCTCCTGCTTCTGATCCGCCGACAAAACGGAAGGACCGGAATACAGAATCGAGGCATCGGGATCCTCCTTCTGCGCGCACTGTACCGCGCAGATCGTGAATACCGCGAGAAAGAAGGCGATAAAAATGGTATGCCACTTGTAATGATACCAGAAATTATCAAGCTTTGCGAGAAGTGTTTTCATAAAGGTCTCCTGCTGGGACAAAGGAAAAAGATCAGTCCTGAGGCTTCATCGTGGGGAACAGAAGCACGTCACGGATCGATGCGTTATTGGTCAGAAGCATCACAAGACGGTCGATGCCGATGCCGAGACCGCCCGTGGGAGGCATACCGTATTCCATCGCGTTGAGGTAATCCTCGTCCACACCGCACGCCTCATCGTCACCCTGCGCCTTCATGGCAGCCTGATGCTCAAAGCGTTCTCTCTGGTCAATGGGATCGTTCAGCTCAGAGAAGGCGTTGCCATGCTCTCTGCCGAGGACAAAGATCTCAAAGCGTTCGGTATAGCGGGGATCAGCGGGGCTCTTCTTGGCAAGGGGCGAGATCTCAACGGGATGATGCGTGATGAAGGTGGGCTGGATCAGATTCTCTTCGCAGAATTCCTCAAAGAAGAGATTGAGAATATCGCCGACACCGTGACGCTCCTCGTATTCCACGTGATGCGCCTTGGCAACCTCTCTTGCCTCTTCCACCGTGTAGATCTTGGTGAAGTCCACACCCGCGTACTTTTCAACCGCCTCAGCCATCGTCATTCTGGCGAAGGGGCTTTCAAGGTCAATGGTATAGTCGCCGTAGGGGATCATCGCCGTACCAAGCACCTTCTTCGCAAGATAGCGGAAGAGATCCTCGGTAAGCTCCATCATGCCCTCATAGTCGGTATATGCCTGATACAGCTCAAGAAGGGT
>JAFVYN010000119.1 GCA_017508605.1 Clostridia bacterium | reverse complement strand
GTTCCTCTTGCTCGCCACTCAGAATCTCATCAAAATAATAGCCCTCGCGACGGTACTGCCTGAGAACGGCGTCAAGTCCAGAATCCTCGCTTGCGGGATTCTTTTTCACAAATTTCTTTTTAACCGTCAGTGCGCCTTTGGCACGGTCACTGATAAGAAAATATCCCTGCCCCGCCGTATAGAGAGAAAGGCAGGCACCAAGCGCGCGGTCGGTGATCTCGCCGCGGTAAAAACGGGTGAGTAAATGCGACAGATCCTTTGTAATGCCGTAGGTCACCACTATGTCGGCAGTCTCTGTCAGCCTCTGATACCGTTCAAATCGCTGAGGCGCCTCCTCCTTCGTCAGCATTTTCTTGCGAAAAGCATTGAAAAAAAGAAAATCGGCGGCACTCGTCATGGTCACCACACGCGCGTCCGACAGAGTCAGCCGTGCTTCGTATAAGCTGCCCCGCTCCCCCGCAGACTGCATCGCTTCCTCACGCCTGTCGAGGAACAATTCATCCTCTACGGCGATCTCGGAGCTATGGCTGGCATACAGAATGAGGTCGATCTCCTTGCTGGCGATCTCGCTCTCTTCATACTGCTGATAATCAATGCCGTTTTCGATGCAGAACTGCTTGATGGCGCGCAACGCCACCGGGGTCGGCTTGAAATGTCCCTTCTCCCAACGGTTGACGGTAGCAAAGCTGACACCGAGCGCCTCGGCAAGCTCGACCTGTCCCAATTTCAGGCGTGAGCGCAGATCCTTAAGTAATTTACTGACGTCCATATGTGAACCTTTCTGTGAACTTTATAACATATGTTATAAAAAGATTATAACACACATACGAAACACTTGTCAAGAGCCGAACGCATGTTTTTTGTATTTTTTCATCATCTCTTTTTATTATTGCGCGCGACTTCCAAGAATGACCTTGTTTTTTTGCTCCATTTTGCTATTTTTACTCTGTTATTTTATTTATTTTGCTCTTTGTTGCAAGAAAACTGTAAAGTCCCTTGCATTTATCCTTCATTTGGAGTATAATAACAGTATCCTATTTAATTATTGTATTCAAAGGATCAGGAGTCAGTATGAAAATCATTATCGTGGGCGGGGGAACCGTCGGTACTGCCATCACTTCTCAGCTTGCCGCCGAGAATCATAACGTCACGGTGATCGATACCGAGCTTTCGGGCATCACCGAGCTTTCGAATATTTGCGACGTCATCGGCATTCTCGGAAACGGCGCCGATGTATCGGTGCTGAAGAAAGCCGACGCGCAACGCGCCGATCTCATTATCGCGGTTACCCCAAGCGATGAGATCAATATCCTTTGCTGTGCCGCCGCCCGAAAGCTCGGTGCCAAGCACACTATCGCGCGTGTCAGAAATCCCGAATATACCGAGCTTATGAACCTGATGCGCCAGGACATGAACCTGTCCATGACCGTCAATCCCGAGCTTGATGCCGCTCAGGCGCTCTATCGCATGCTCCGTTACCCCTCCGCCGCCAAGGTCGAGACCTTCTATCGTGGCAGAGTCGAGCTGGTCGAATTCACCCTGCCTGCCGAATCTCCCATCTGCAACAAAGCCCTCAGCGAGCTTCGTCCGACCTTGAAATCCCGTTTTCTCGTCTGTGGCGTTCTCCGTGATGACGTCATGTATATCCCTTCGGGTGATTTCGTGCTGAAGGCGGGCGACGTCATCAGCATGACTGCCCCCGATGACGATCTGACGAGACTCTTCAAAGCGATCGGCATTTTCAAGCAGCCCATTCGCGACGTTCTGATTCTCGGGGGCGGCAGAGTCACATATTATCTTGAGACCCTGCTCGCGCGCAGTAAGATCGGCTCGACTGTCATAGAAAAGAATAAAGAGCTTTGCTATACCCTCACCGAGGATTTTGACTGCACCGTGGTCTGCGATGACGGTACCAAGCAGGAGACCCTGCTTGAAGCAGGCGTGGAAAAGGCGGATGCTCTGCTTTCGCTCTTTGACAACGACGAGCAGAACGTCATCATGTCGATCTATGCCAAGACCTGCCGCGTTCCCAAGATCATTTCACTGATCAAGGAGCTTTCCTATGTAGATTTTTATAAGGAAATGGGTCTTGAAAGCATCATTTCTCCCAAGTCCATCACCGCTTCAAACATTCTTCGTTTCGTAAGAGCCATGACGCAGGACGCAAGCTCAGAGATCGAATCGCTTCACAAGATCATGGGCGGTAAAGCGGAGGCTCTCGCATTTATCGTCAAGGACGATATCGCGGGCATCACCGATCTGCCCTTAAAGGAGCTTCGCCCCAAATCAGGCATCCTCATTGCCTGCATTATTCACAAAAACAAAGTAATTATCCCCGCCGGTGATGACTGTATCCAGAAGGGCGACACCGTCCTCATCGTCACAGCGGGCGAGACCATTAACAGCATCAAGGATATTGTTTCATGAATTACCGAATGACAGGACGGCTGCTCAGCTACGTGCTTTTACTGGAGGCAGCCCTATTACTCCTTCCCACCCTGACAGCGATCATCATGAAGGAAAGCATCCGCCCCTTCGTCTATACCTTTGCGATCCTCATTGCGGCAGCCCTCCCCTTTCTTATTATCAAGCCCCGCAACACCAGGATCTTCGCCAAGGAGGGTTTTGTCAGCGTGGCGCTTTCCTGGATCTTGCTTTCGCTCTTCGGCGCGCTCCCCTTCGTCTTCAGCGGCGCGATCCCGAATTATATCGACGCCTTTTTCGAAACCGTCTCGGGATTTACCACAACGGGTGCGACAATTATGCCCGATCTTGACATCGCTCCGCGCTCGATCCTCATGTGGCGCGCTTTCACGCACTGGATCGGCGGCATGGGTGTCCTCGTTTTTGTCATGGCGCTCATCCCCTCGGACGGCGGACGGAATATCCATCTGCTTCGTGCCGAAGTGCCGGGTCCCACCAAATCGAAGCTTGTCCCGAAGCTGCGCTATACCTCCGTCATCCTCTATACCATCTATTTCGTTCTGACCCTCATCGAGCTGATTGCCCTTCTGATCGCCGGACTTCCCTTTTACGACGCTCTCATTACATCCTTTTCCACGGCGGGTACGGGCGGCTTCGGGGTCGAAAACACCTCGATCGCGGCGTACCGGAACCCCGCTGTTGAATGGATCGTCTCGATCTTCATGCTTCTTTTCGGTGTCAACTTCAATCTTTTCTTCTTCATTCTCCTCGGAAAATTCCGTGAGATCTTCAAAAACTCCGAGCTTCGGGTCTACCTCATTCTGACAGCACTCTCAACCGCCATTATTACCGTAAACACCGCCTCCCTGTTTTCAAGCGTATCGGACGCGCTTCGTACTGCCCTCTTCACCGTCACCTCAACCGTCTCCACCACAGGCTTTGTCATTGCCGATTACGGAACCTGGCCCGCGCTTTCAAAGGCGATCATTATCTTTCTTATGGTCATGGGTGCTTCAGCCGGCTCAACGGCAGGCGGCATGAAGGTATCAAGACTGATGATTCTTTTTAAAAATATGCTCAGAGAATTGAAGCATATGCTGAGACCCAATTCCATCAACCGTATCAAGTTAAACGGCGAAACCTTAGAAGAAGAAACGGTACGCTCGGCAAGTAACTATCTCACGATGTATGTTTCGCTCTTCATCCTTTCCTTTGTCCTCATTTCGGTGGATAATATGTCGATCGAAACCAACCTCACCGCCGTCCTCTCCTGCATCAGTAACGTAGGACCCGTGATGGGAACGATCACGCCCTTCGGTAACCTTTCGGATTATTCCGCTTTTTCGAAGATCGTCCTCTCTCTGGACATGCTCTTCGGCAGACTTGAATTTTTACCGATGTTCATTCTCTTCTCCCCCGCCACCTACCGCAAAAAATAAAGAACCATAAAAAAAGCAACCAACAGTTGTCAACTGTTGGTTGCTTTTCCTTGTTTGTAAACTTTTGGTTGCATTACTCGGGTATAACTTCTTCCCCAAGCGGTTTAACAAGCAATCTCATGTCGGACAGCACGTAAAGGTATTCCCCGTCCACGAAGCCGCGGATCTCACGAAGCCCATATTCGCGCTCGGCGATCATAACATCCTTCAGGACCGTCAGCGTTTCGCCGTCATAGGAAAAGAGTCGGTACACCGTCTTTTGACCGTAATAGGTCTCGCCGTCACGCTCATCTGCCGTGTCATAGAGCGCGATTCCGATATACCATGCCTCACGGTTGATATAATAGCACTTATAATCCTCGGGGAAATAACAGTGATCCTCTTCGTAAAGGGCTACCGATTCAAGTGCCGCACCGTTCTTGCGGTAAACCTCAAGCTTCAGCACCGTTCGGTCTTCTCCGTAGCCGATACCGAGAAGGTCGCCGTTTTTCATGGTGATCAGCGAGGTCGAATATCCCTCGATCGTGCCGGTATCCACAGAGGAGATGCGGCGGGGATCGGAGAGATCGAAACGGTATACGGGATCGGTCATCGTGGCGATCAACGCCGTGCAGATATAGGCAAGCGTATCGTCGAAGCGTACCGACTGCACGCTTTCGCCCTCGGGCGCGAATTTCAGTGCCGACGAGATCACCTCAAAAGTGTCGCCCGAAACGAGATAGAGAGAAGCATTCGTCTCGGTCAGCTGTCCGTCTATACGGTTGCCGAAGCTCGTCAGACAGTGATGGCGCTCCACGTTCGTCACCGCCACACGCAGAATGCCTTCGTATTCATCCATTGAATACTGATCCTTGATCCTGCCCTCCAGGGTAACGCCGCCAAGCACCTCAAAGCCGTCCTTGGTATAGCGAATGCCTTCGACGTAGGAGGTCGTGATCTCATTCAGATACTTGCCGCTCGTTCCCTCGAAACGGACAGGCTCGCCCTTTTCATCCATTGCGAGAACGTTCTGCACGCTTGAAAGATATACCGTACCACCGCTCACGTACTGTGCCTGGGGTGTGCCGAGCAGCGCGTGGCTGTCCTTGACCTTCAGCGTCTCAAGATCGCAAAGATACACCGCGGTATACTCCGCACCCGAAGGCAGCTCGGACACCGAGATCTTATCGGGTGCCATGGCAATGACCGAGCCATTTTCCTCATACTGAGGCAAGAAGGATTCGCTCTCAAGATCAACTTCGTCGTACTGTCGGATCGCGGTCATGATCAAAAGAGAGTCCGCCGTCAATCTTGTCGAGAGCAGTCCGCCCTCTACACTGAGTTTGTCAAACTGCGGCTTCTTTTCCCCTTCAAGCGCCTCGCAAGAAAGGGAGATCAGCGCGGTATAAGGGCTGTAATCTCCGTCAGCCGTCTTTTCATATTCCACGCCCTCGATGATGATCCGCTCACCCAAAAGATAGAGGTTCGTTGCCGAAAACTGAGAAAGTCCGTCCTGTTCTGAGATCATAAGAGAACCAAGCGGCTCGCTGTTCTCTCCCGCGATCGAATACACAGTAAGCACGTTTCCGTACAGGTAGTAGATGCGGTCCTTGGTGCGCTTGATGATATCCGCCTCGAGAACGCCCTCGACCTGGTTGTCGGTGATCTCAAAGGTGTTATCAAGCGTTGGGCTGCTGACCGTGATCTCTGCGCCGTCATCACGGTTCGAGACCTGTACCTCATCCTTCGTGGCACCGAAATTCAAGGCATCACTCAGTAGCTCAAAGAAGCTGTCGCGATCAAGCTCGGCAAGAAGGCGATCCTGTTCACTCTTTTTGAGAAAAGAGGAAATGAGCGCAAAATACGGGTGGTTTCGGTAGCGATAAGCGGGACTTGTCATATGGCTGAACAAGAGCGCCGTCGGGATCAGTAACAGAATGGCAAGCGATGCCGCGATCAGCATCACAAGGCGCCGTTTTCTTTTCAGAGGCTCGCTATGTGCCTCATGGATCATGTCATCGGGAATATCCCCGATCGCATGGTAGAGCATCGGGGCAGAATTTTTTTTCATATGTCCTCCTTGGGCAAAATGCCCTCTTTGATGAGATATTTCCTCAGCTTATTTCGGGTTCGGTGCAAACGCACCTTAACGTTTGTTTCGGTCATGTGGCTGGTAAAGGCGATCGTTTCGATACTTTCGTTATACCAGTAGCGCTTGACGAAGAGAACACGTTCCGATTTGGGAAGCCCCGCGAGAAAGGCATTCAGTGCCCTTTGCAGGATCAGAACGTCAAGTGTTTTCTCCTCCTCGGACGAGATCACCTCAGACAGCTCCTCAAAGGAAACGTCAAGACCCTCACGCTTTTCGGCATGCGCCTCCTCGATCCGATTGAGACAAAGGTTTCGTGTGATCCTGCCGAGAAAGGACGCCATGCGTTTCGGTCTGAGAGGCGGGATTGATTCCCATGCCTTCAGATAGGTATCGTTTACCGTCTCTTCAGCATCCTCCTTTTTCTTCAGAAGATTCATGGCAACTGTAAAACAGTAGTTGCCGTATCGCCGCTCGGTCTCCCGGATCGCGCGCTCGTCCCGGTTGAAATAGAGAGAAAGCAGCTCTTTATCATCCATCGTGTTCACCTCACTTGGTAGAATGGCCATTCACCTATAAAGACAGATTTTTTTCAAAAAGGTTACAGCATTTTGAAAAAAATTCAAAAAATTCTTATTTTTTACAGTATACCATGCCCAAACGTCTCTGTCAACAAAAAGCAACCGACAGTTGTCAACTGTCGGTTGCTTTTTGTTGGTTTCATTCGATTTTGTTTCGCAATATAGTTGGACGCGTTGGTTTTTTCATCTGTCAGTTCCTTGACGCAACTACTGGTTGCAACCGACAGTTGACATCATCTCGGTCTCGTGGGTCTTCCGCCGCCGGATCCGTTGCCACCCTGAGATCCCATAATGAGGCTTGTCATCGTGAAGCTTGTCAGGACCGTGCCGCCCACGATACTGCCTCCTTCACAAAAACCGTTTGCGTCAGCGTTCTCGAGAGTTGCGCCGATCACGATCGAATAGCTTTCTCCCACGGTAAAGGAAGGCGACACGATCACAGCCGAGCTGTAGGATTTCGGGGGCATGAAGGATGCGATCGCCCTGCCCTCGCTGTCCACTACCGCAAAGCTCTTGCCCGCAGTCTGATTCGTGAAGCTGAGAAGCACCGAACCCACCGTACCTTCTCTGAAATTCGATGCTATACCCGAGGCGCCGAGAGCGATCAGTGTACCGCCCGTCACTTCGGCGGATGAGCCGTAGTCGAGCGCACCGTTGCCGCTGTTCGTCGGTCCTGCCACAAGGATAGTCCCGCCCGTTACCTTCAATATTCCATTCGAATCTAATCCATCGCCCGAGGCATTCACGTAGAGATATCCGCCCGAGATCAGTGCAAGACAGCTGCTATCGGCTTGCATACCGCCTCCGCCGCCCCACATACCGCCGAAATCGTTCCCGTTTGACGAGCCGCTTGAGGCATTAATACCGTCATCCGACGCTGTCAGAAAGATCTTGCCGCCCGCGATCTCAATAGTCTTCGCCTCAAGCCCCTCATAGCTCTTCTCGACCATCAGCTCGCCGCCCGACACCCTAAGGCTTTCATCGGCATGGATACCGTCATCCGAGGAGGTAACCGTGAGGCTGCCATTCGTCATCACAAAGGCATTGTTCGAATGCACGCCGTCGTCCTTGCAGTTGAGAGTGACTGTACCGCCGACAATCTCCACAAGACCGCCCGCCTTCAGCCCCTTCATTGATTCTTCGCCGTTATATTGGCTACTTGACGTTCCCGCGCCGCCCCCCGCAGTGACAGAGAGCTTGCCGCCCGCGATCCTTATCGTTGTCTCTGCCTGCACGCCGTCATTTCCTGCCGCAAGCTCCAGTGTTCCGTTCGCGATATACACGAATCCCTTCGTGAGATCATCGCCATTCTCGGAGCGGATCGCGTCACTTCCCGCGCGCAGTGTCAGTGTGCCACCCCCGATCTTGACACAGTCCTTGCCGCTGAGGGCAACGTTCGGGCAGTCGACTGTGATCGCGCCCGAGGTGATGACAAGATCGTCCTTGGAGACGATTCCGTGCTTGTAATTGCCCTTGATACTAAGCTTTCCGCCGCTTTGGGCGTTTATGGTGATATCCTCACGGGAGTACAGAACGCCGTCGGGCGTGGTTTCGGGGTCGGTAAAAGTATATAACGAGGCATCCTCCAAACGGTTATCGGAGTTCTCAGCAAGCGTCAGGAAGAGCTTATCGCAGGACGACACGAACAGACACGGTCCGTCGGAGGACTTTATGCTGACACCGTCAAGGATCAGCTGAAGCTTATCTGTTTTTTCAGCGGCGACAACGATCCTGCCGTTCTCAAGCGCTCCGCGAAAAAGATAGGTTCCTTCATCGGTCAACGTCACCGTTGTTCCCTGAACCATGGCTCCCTTGCCCTCAGCGGAAATCGAAACGGTATTTCCCTTCAGCGTGATGACAATAGCCTTCGATTCGTCATAATCAGTCTTCTCGTCACGGTCGGTGAACGAAAAATCACCGCCCGACACCTCGGTCGAGTTACCGGGGATCTCATCATCGCTGTCATCCTTCTCAGTGCCGGGAATGTCAACGGCTTCGTTTCCTTCATGCGTTGTATCATTGGGCTTTGCTGTTATGCCGGAGGTTGTGTCGGAAGGATGCGTTGTTCCGTTTGAAGACGCTCCTGTATTCAACGTTGACACACAGGGAGTTGAATCGGAACATTTGTTCGTTGTCTCGTTGGTTACACCGCAGGATGTGAGTACCACGATGAGCATGACCAAAGCACCTGTGATCACTGCAATTTTCTTCATAAAACACCTCGAAACTTGGTTTTCCTTATTATATAAATGAAATATGAAATTGAAATGAACTATTTTTGAAAATATTATAAAGGTTTTGTTTCAAAATGATACACACAGGAAATCATTTCCCGTTCGACAAAGCTCGCACTTATTTTTACTCCCGGACAGCTATAATGAAAATACTATCATACCGTTTGAAAGTTTCCACGTGAAACACACATTTTGTAGAAAGAAAGGATCGAATCTTGATGAAAAAAACTTATTTCAGAAGAAAAAACACGAATGATACCTTCTCTGATATCGTTACATTCAACACCGTGCTGTCACTTCCCTTGTCGGAAATCGCGCCGAACCCTGCACAGCCCAGAATTACCTTCGACGAAGTCGAGACCGTGACTCTCGCCGACAGCATCCGTCAACACGGCTTATTACAGCCGATCACCGTCAGATACGCCCTACCCGAGGATAATACCGCCAAAACCTACGTCATTGTTGCCGGCGAGCGCCGTTTTCGTGCCTTTCAGATGCTCTCTCGAGAGGAAATTCCCTGCCTTATCACCAATCTCTCGCCTGAAAAAGCCGCTGAACTTGCGATTATCGAAAATATCATGCGAAAGGACCTCAGTGTGTTTGAGCTTGCTGAAGCATACCGTCTTCTCATTGAACAGTATCATATGACACAGGATGCTCTTGCCAAGAAGCTGTCAACAAGTCAGTCCAATATTGCCAACAAACTGCGTCTTCTTCGCTATTCCGAACGCGAACGCCGTATCATTGAGGAATTTGACCTTTCCGAGCGCCATGCCCGTGCTATTCTGAGACTTCCCTCCGAATCCGCGCGGCTTCGATGTCTCAAAACTGTTGCTGACCGCCATCTTTCTGTCAAAGCCACCGAAGACTACGTGGACAAGCTCTTATTGGGCAGACAAAAAAGGCTGTCTCACAAAGATCCGACCAACCGCCATGACGCTCTCACGCTTCTCCGAACTTATCTTGATAAACCTCTCAAGCATTTCCATAAAAAAGGCATTGAGATTCAGTCTGAAGAGATCGAGGACGAACACTCCGTGCGAATCATACTCTCTATTTCAAAAGACCCTGACAGCTCTTCCCAAGAAGATCCCACCGAGGTATGTTTCACGTGAAACATTATTTCTGTGCGATGTTTCACGTGAAACGCTTCTCGTCCAATGATATGGTTCACACGAAACATCATGCATATCATCCTATGTTTCACGTGAAACATCACGGTTGCGGCTAAGAATGTTTCACGTGAAACATTCTCCATTTGTGCGTACAGGTTTCGCGCAAAACATTACGCATATCAGAAGAAAAATGTTTCACGTGAAACAAAAAACTTTGTATAAACTTGTCGATTCCTATTGATTTGTTCGGCAGAATGTGATAAAATAGAGCCATACTATAAAATGGAGGTAAAAATGGCAAAAATCATTGCTTTTTCGAACCAGAAAGGTGGCATCGGCAAGACCACGAGCGCTGTCAACATCGCCGCATCGGTCGCCGCTCTCGGAAAGAAAGTTCTTCTTTGTGACCTTGACCCCCAGGGCAACGCCACAAGTGGCGTAGGAATATCCAAAAAAAGCGAAAACACCGTGTATGAAGCGCTGAT
>JAFVYN010000118.1 GCA_017508605.1 Clostridia bacterium | reverse complement strand
GATACCGCCCGCGCGTGCGTTGGTGGAGTCACCTGCATCCATGATAACGGAAGAATCCTTATCAATCGTGATGTTGAAGAAACCAACGGAGCTGTTGATGGGGCCTGCCCATTCAGCCTTACCGCAGATACCGCCGACACCGATCTCACCCGATGCCTTGCCGTTCAGGGTAACGTCAACGTTCTTGAGGGTGATATTGTCTGCGTGACCTCTGTCATAGCGACCCATGATACCGCCAACGAATACGTTGCCTTCGGTACCTTCCGCTACGTTAACGGTAATCGAACAATCCTTCAGAGTAAGGTTCTTGACCGTACCGTTTGCGTTGTCGTTTGCCGCGAGATTCACGATGATCGCGTAATCGCCTGCACCTGCATTGTCGTAGGTGAGGTTGATACCGCTGATGGTATGGCCTGCGCCGTCAAAGGTGCGGATAAACTTCGTGTTAATGGGAGTCCATTCCTTGTCGGTATAGTCGATATCGGCTGTCAGAACGATGCCGAGAAGTCTGGTCTGAGAAGCATTGATAGCAGCAACAGCCGCGTTCAGCTCTTCAGCAGTACCGACATAAAGCCAGGATTTAACTCTATCCATCGTGTTCGATTCAGCAAGACCGGTATTGGTGGTGCAGTTCGAAATGATCGCGTCCGACCAAAGCTGATATACGTAAGCCGCCTTGTTGGGAGCGGTGATCACAGCGTTGGAAACGGAATCGGAGATCGTAAGAGTATCGCCGTAGTGTGCGCCAACGAGACCGCCGACAAAGGTTTCTCTTTCAGCGGTTACGTTGATGGTGCAGGTATCGTTAACAATACCCGAAACAGGGATCTGACCGTTGTCATAGCCCCAGTCAGCACGTCCAACGAGACCGCCGACCGCAACTTCGTCCTGACCCGTGTGGGTAACCGTGATCGAGCAGTTGTCAGCCTGAATACCGATAACTGCGGTACGGTCGGTGTAACCTGCAACAAGACCGATGCAGGTACCGTTCGAAGCCGTTACGGTGAGGGAGCAGTTCGAAAGCTTGAGATTCTTGATCTCGTGCTTCTGACCGCCGTGACCGAGCTTATTGATAATAAGACCGGTGTTACCGCCCGCGGTCGAGGTGTAAGAAAGATTCGAAATGGTGTGACCGTTACCATCAATGGTAATGGCGATATCACCAAAGGGAGTCCATTCCTTACCCGTCATGTTGATGTCAGCAGTCAGAACTGCCTTGTCGTGATCCTTCGCTGTGTTTCTGAATTCGAGCAGATCGTCAGCGGTTGCGATCTCGTATACGCCCGCATCATTCTGCGTAAGAGCGAATACACCGAGTGAAAGTGCCGCAATCAGCACAAACACAGTTGCAAAAATCGCTAAAGTCTTTTTCATAATCATAAACCTCCATCATTAGTATAGTAAAAAAGACTATTTACCAAATTCATTTTAGCAAAACTGTGCAAAAAAGTCAATAGGTTTGTAAAATTTCACATTTTAAACAATTTAAACAGTAGGTTCTTGTTCATTCTGCCGAACCTTTCATCCTTTTGGCGCGAAGCGACAGAAAAAAGCGTTTCATTAACGCCTCGCAATCCTCTTCAAGCACGCCATGATCGACCTCGGGGGTGTGATTGAAGGGGATCTTCGTCACGTCCACAAGGCTTCCCATCGCGCCGAAGCGGGGATCCTTCGCTCCATACACCACACGCCTGATCCGTGCGTTCACGATCGCGCCCGCACACATCACACACGGCTCGACCGTCACGTACAGGGTGGCCTTGTGAAGCCGCCAGCCGCCGAGTGCTTTGCAGGCGGCATCGATCGCCATGATCTCGGCGTGAAGAAGCGCGTTTTTTTCACTTTCCCGCGCGTTATACCCCTCGCCCACGATCCTGCCGTCATCCCAGACGACAATGGCGCCGATCGGCACCTCGCCGAGCGCCTCGGCTTTTCGCGCCAGAGAGAGTGCTGCTTGCATATACCGGATATCGGTTTCGGACTGTGTCATTTTTCAAAAATCCTTTCAAATCAACTTGTTTTTTTATTCGCGTTATGATATAATAATTTCAATACTACTCATATATCCTATCGGAGGTTTACATGGCAAGAAAGAAAAAGAGATCCTATTCCAAAAAAGAACTGAAGCTGATCGCCACGATCGTCGCGATCCTTCTGATCGCAACCGTCATCATCACGCTTCTGTGCTGGGCATTCCCCTCACTCCGCAAGATCGCGTTCTTCGATCAATGGATGAACACCGTCGAAGAGATCCTGAAGGGTGAGGAAGAAACCCCCGTCGTGATCCCCGACGGAACGGTCGCTGTATATTATATTGATGTCGGTCAGGGCGATGCCACACTGATCGTTGCGCCCAACGGCGATACCCTTCTCATTGACACCGGCGAGGATGCCGACGCCGCCGACTATCTGAAGTCGATGAACGTCACCGAGCTTGATTATCTTTTGCTCACACATTATGACAGCGACCATATCGGAGGCGGAGACGAGATCCTCGAGCTTTGCCACGTCAAGACCGTTATCAAGCCCGACTGCGTTCCGCACAATAACATGGGCAAGAACCTTCTCGAAGAGGTGGTGGCAGAAGGCTCCGAGATCATCCATCCCGAGCCCGGCTATACGTTTGACATGGGGGACGTCAAATTCGAGATCCTGACCTCCTCGACCGATCTGCCCTCTGACAGCAATGAAAAGAGCCTTTGCATGATGATGACCTTCGGCAAAAACAAATTCCTCTTTACGGGAGATGCCGAGAACGAGCGCGAGGCGGAAATGATCGAGAATTACGGCAAAAAGCTGGATGCCGACGTCTATAAGGCAGGGCATCACGGTGCTGACAACGCCAGCGGAGCTGAGCTGCTTTCTCTCGTCACGCCCGACTATGCCGTCTTCTCCTGCGGAGAAGGCAACAAATACGGTCATCCCACACCGGGCGCCATCGACCGTATCGACGATTACACCAACGTCCTTCTGCGCACCGACACAATGGGCACGATCATCTTCATGTCCGACGGCGAAACGATCACTTACGAGATCGAAAAGGGCACACGCCCTGAAGCCCTGCTTTTCCCCGCTCTTTGGATCACACCCTTCAGCTATTCCGTCCACCGCGCCGCCTGACGCCGCGTGAATATCAAACACTGCTCCCTTGTCTGTGGGAGCAGTGTTTTTTTGGTAAATGTTTGCTCTCACCGTTCACAAACTCACGCTTTTTATGAAGGTAAGGGCTTTTATGTATTTATGCGACCATATTGATCTCGTGCTGGATCAGGGCAATCAGCGCGATGGGCAGAACGAGGGACAGAATGACCCACAGCAAGGTATTATCGCAAGCAAGCATTTGTTTAGAAGAACGGATCGTATTCAGCCGTTCGTTACATTCCACCGAAAGCAAAAGAAAGCCGACGGGCGTGACAAAGATACCGAGAACCAGGATCGCGGCAGGGGGAAACTGACTCTGAGCGGTAGCGGTCTGCAGCTCCTTGACGGTCACGTACATCCAATACAGCGCGTAAATACCGAGTGTAAATACCGTAAATAACACGACGGCAACAACACTTCTTTTCTGAATAGGCATGATAAAACTCCTCTTGATCAGTTTGGGTTATGGGTTTCGGGTTTCTTAAGCGGGGAGCAGCGTCATGGAGAAGAGCGTATCCTCCCCTTCCTCGGGGATCAGGGAAAGCCCTGCTTCACCCGAAGCGGACAGAAAGACAAGATCCTCTTTTCGGATCCCACACCGAGCGGCAAGAGTCAACACCTCTTCGCGGTCATCGGACGGGATCACGGCAACAGCGCCGTACTCGGCGATCACGGGGAAGGCTTCGGCAAGAGAGCCGAGCGGCATCACCATTGCCTTGCCGTTATACAGGCGCAGTGCCGTCCTCAGCGCCTCGGTCGACTTCACCTTCAGCATCAGCGGAAGGTCGGTCATTTCCTGGATCGCCGGGATCAGAGCGGGCAGTACGGTCTTTTCAGAAACGCCGTCATGGAGCGCCGACAGCGAGATCACGTCGACCTCGCACGCCTCGTCAAGGCATTCGTCCACAATGGCATCGGTATCTCCCTCTTCAAGATACTCCGCCATTGCGGGCGCATAGGCAGGATCCAGACGGGCGCCGAGCAAAACGGCATCCTCGGAAAGCGTAACGGTCTTTCGGAAGCTTGTCAGCGCGGTGCGGCATACGGGCTTTGGGCAAAGAGGCGCTTCGCTTTTCACAGCGTCGGCGATCGCGCCGATATGCGCGGGCGTCGTACCGCAGCAGCCGCCCACCAGGGAAGCACCCGCCGCCAAGATCGCGCCGATCTCCGCGGCATAATCCTCCGCTGTCAGCGAATAGACCGCACGTCCGTTGATCTGTTGGGGAAGCCCCGCGTTCGGATTGGCGATCACGGGTACGGTGGCAAGGGCAACCATCTTCTCCACAAAGGGCTTGACTGCCTTCGGACCGAAGCCGCAGTTGACACCGAGCGCCGTAACGCCGATGCCCTCCAGAAAGGTCACGACCGTCTCAACGTCAGCACCTGTCAGAAGCCGTCCGCGTTCGTCAAGCGCGACCGTCACGGCGATCGGAAGATCGCTGCATTCCTTTGCCGCCACAACAGCCGCCTTGATCTCATAAAGATCATTCATCGTTTCGATGAGAATAAGATCGGCTCTGTCCTTGCCGATCGTGATCAGCTCCTTGAAATAGCCGACCGCCTCGTCAAACGAGGTCTCGCCGAATGGCTCAAGCAATTTGCCGAGCGGTCCTACGTCAAGGGCGGTCAATACCTCTCTGCCGCTCTTTCGGATCGCCCTTTCGGCGCAGTCAAGTGCCGCTTCGACCGTCTCTTTTTGCCGATCGCCCAGCTTGAAGGAATATGCGCCGAAGGTATTGGTCTTGATGATATCCGCGCCTGCCTCAATATATGCCAGATGCAGACCCTCGATCTCCTCGGGCTTCAGAAGATTCCACGTTTCGGGCATCTCTCCGGGCTTCAAGCCCTTCGCCACCAAGGACGATCCCGTCCCCCCGTCAAACACAAGACGGCGCTTGTTCAATAGCATCGTTAATTCCATCGTAAACTCCTTATCACTCTATTTACCCCCATTATACCACCGCTCCCCCCTCTTTGCAAGAGATTTTCAAAAAAAACACCCCACTGACCACTGACCACTGACCACTAAAAAACGCCCTTCGCTTTCACAAAGAGCGTTCTTTTTTCCTTACTCCGGCATCGCGTCCTTGTCGCAGATGAGGATGAGGTCGGGATGGAGTTTTAAGAGTGTGGCGGGGCAGTCGGTGGTCACGGTCTCGTCAAGAAGACGGGATACCGCTTCGCGCTTGGACTTGCCCGAAGCGAGAAGAAGCACGGTCTTTGCCTTCGCGATGCTTGCCATACCCATCGTCAGGGCTTTGGTGGGAACGTCCTCGCGCTTAGCAAAAAAGCGGGAATTGGCATCGATCGTGCTGTCGGTCAGCGAGGTCACGTGCGTGACGGTGACAAGATCACGGTCAGGCTCGTTGAAGCCGATGTGTCCGTTCTGACCGATACCGAGAAGCTGGATGTCAATGCCTGCCGATCGATCGAGCATTGCCTCATAGCGGCGGCATTCCGCCTCGGGATCGGCGGCATCGCCCTTCGGCACGTGCGTTGCCGATTTGTCGATGTTGATGTGATCAAAGAGATTCACGTTCATAAAATAACGGTAGCTCTGATCGTTTTCGGGGCTGATGGGATAATATTCGTCAAGATTGAAGGTCGTGATCCTTGAAAAATCGATCTCGCCCTTTCGGTTCATCTCGCAGAGTCTCTGATAGGCGCCAATCGGTGTCGAGCCTGTGGCAAGACCCAGAATGGCATCGGGCTTATTCTTCACAACCTCCGCAATGATCTCGGCGGCGCGGTCGGACAGCTCGTCATAATGTTCGCATACGATAAGTCGCATAAGTAAGTATTCCTTTCTGACGGTTTGGGGCTTTCCCCATTACAGTATATCACAAAACCACGATCTTGTCGATATTTACGGGCAAAAAAATCAACGGAAATTTTCAAGAAATTTCCGTTGACAAGCGTTATGAATTGTATGTACCCGAGGTGTCGGCAAGAACGGACGAAACGTTTTCCTTGCGGCGGGAGGTCGCAACCTTTTCCATCAGAAGCTTTTTGAAAAGTGCCTCGTCAAAGGGAAGCTCGATCTCTCTGCCGAGCCATGCCGAAAGATGCATGGCGTTCGAAAGCGTCAGACCGTTGATCCCCTCTCTGCCGTCGGCTACCATGGGCGCGCCCGTGGTGATCGAGTCGATAAAGGCGTTGAGAACACCCACGTGCTGATCGCTTCTGCCGTCGGTCTCGGGAGTCTCCACCGTGACCTTGGGAGAGCCGAAGGGGACTGTGTTGACCTTGGAAAACTCGCTTTCGGGGGTCTCAAGGCGCTTCAGCGTGATCTTGTTACCGTCGCAAATAAGCGTACCGCCGTCACAGACAACCTCAAAACGGTTGGTACCGGGAGCATCGCCCGTGGTGGTGATAAAGGTACCGGTCGCGCCGTTTTCATATTCCACGTAGGTGGTCACATCATCCTCGACCTCGATATCGTGCCATTTGCCGAAATGCATTTTGGTGAGGACCTTCTTGGGCATGCCGCAGATCCACTGCCAGAGGTCAAGATTGTGGGGGCACTGATTGAGCAGAACACCGCCGCCCTCACCCGACCAGGTCGCGCGCCAGGCACCCGAGTTATAATATGCCTGAGGACGGTACCAATTGGTAATGATCCAGCTCGTTCTCTTGATCTCGCCAAGCTCACCCGAGGCAAGGATCTCCTTCATTTTCCGATAGACGCAGTTGGTGCGCTGATTGAACATCATACCGAAGCGAAGCTCGGGATGACGGTCAGCCTCGGCGATCATCTCTTTTACCTGAAGGGTATAGACGCCCGCGGGCTTTTCACACATCACGTGCTTGCCGTTCTGCATGGCGGCAATCGAATAGCGGGGATGGTCATAGTGCGGCACTGCCACGATCACGGCATCGATATCGGCGCTTTTCAGCATCTCATCGGCATCGCTGTAAAGCGCAATGTCGGGAAGCGCGGGATTCTTCTCGCGGTGATCGGCAAGCATTTTGGCGGCAAGAGCGGTGCGCTCGGGGTCAATATCGGCAACCGCCGTCACAACGCCGTTTGCCATTCTTCCCTCAAGGAAGCTGCGAAGGTGACTGGAACCCATATTTCCCACACCGATAATGCCGAATCTCACTGTATTCATCGTTATTTCCTCACATTTATATATAGTATTACGAAAGACCCAAAGCTTTCAGATAGTCATAGCTCTTTTTAAGACATACAAAGGGATCTTCTCCGTAGGTATTATCCTGCTCAACGAAGGCGTACTTCGTACCCGCCTTTTCCGCCGCCGCAAGGATCGCTTCAAAATTCATATTGCCCGAGCCGACAGGCGCCATTCTCACCGCACGGTCGGAGATCGAATACGCCATATCCTTCAGATGGATGCAGTCCACTCTGCCCGCAAGCTTGTTCAGCCAGAACGCGGGATCGCCGCCCCCCGCCTGTACCCAATAGGTGTCGAGCGTAATGCCAAGCAGATCGGGAGAAAAGGCATTCACCAGCTTGTCGAAGAAAAGCCCGTCCTCATGGCGGGTAAATTCCATGTTGTGATTGTGATACATCAGCTTCTGCCCGTGATCCCGATAATACGAAGAAACCGAGAGAAGCGGCTCTGTCAGAGCCGAAAAGCCCGCTTCGTCAAAGGGAAAGGGCGAGCAACCGATCCCGACGTAAGCCGCGCCGAAGCCCTTGTGAAAGAGAGATGTCTCTTCCTTTTGCCCGATGATCTTCTTGAAATCAAAATGCGTAATGGGGGCTTTCAGCCCGTATTTATCAAGGGCGTCCTTCATCCACACCGCCTCATACGGACACACAGCGGAAAGCTGAACTGCCGTATATCCGATGTCAGAAACCCTTTTCAGCGTCTCTTCAAGAGAAGAAAGATCGCGGCAAAAATCGCGGACGGTAAACAGCTGAGCGCCAACCGTAATCATATCCATCACCTCGGTTTATTGTATCACACCTCTCAGAACCTGTCAACCGATTCTTCAAAAAAATCCCTGAAAATACCGAGAAAATTCTTTTCTTTTTCGAAAAAAACTCTTGACAAATTTCGGCGAAAGTGCTAAAATCGTGGCATAGTTTTTTGTAAACTATCAATAAATATTCCCTTCGGGAAAGAAAGGAGCTTCTTCTCCATCAGAAGAAACGGAAAACAACTATGGAAAACCAGTTAAAACAAATTGCCGCCCGTCTGAAAGAGCTTAGACTCATTTCGGGAAAATCAACAAGAGAGGTTGCTTCGATTATTAACGTGCCCGAAGAAACCTATCTGCTTTGCGAAAACGGTGAGCAGGACTTTTCCTTCACCTTTTTGCACAACTGCGCCAATCTTTTTGGCGTAGACATCACCGCCCTCATCACGGGTGAGGAATCCCGCCTTTCCTCCTTCTCGATCGTTCGCGCGGGCGAGGGCTTGCCGCTTGAGCGCCGCCGCGGCTTCAAGTACAATCACCTTGCCTCCTATTTCAAGGGCAGAATGTCCGAGCCCTTTCTCGTCACCGCCAAATACAGCGAGGAGGAAAACAGCAATCCGATCGCGACCGCTTCGCATGAAGGCGAGGAATTCGACTATATCTTAACGGGCGCTCTCAAGGTCTCGATCGACTCTCATGAAGAGATCCTCTACCCCGGAGACGCCATTTACTACAATTCCTCCAAGCCCCACGGCATGGTCGCTACGGGCGGTGAGGACTGCACCTTTATCGCCATCGTCACCGACGCTCACGGCAACGCCATGAACTATTCGGGCGCTCTCACCGAGGGCGAGGCGGGTGCCGATATTGACTCGTCCAAAAAAGCTCCCCTTGTTGCCGATGCCTTCATTCACACGGTAGAGGATACTGAGGGCAGACTGCTCGATATCGACTTCAAAAATACCGACAAATTCAATTTCGCCTATGACATCGTTGACGGCATCGCCAAGAAGACACCCGATAAGCTGGCGCTTTTGCATCTTGACAAGAATAAGACCGAGCGCCGCTTCACCTTTGCGGATATGTCCCGCCTTTCGCACATGGCGGCGAACTACCTCGCCTCCCTCGGCATCAGAAAAGGCGACCGCGTGCTTCTCGTTCTCAAACGCCACTGGCAGTTCTGGATCGTGCTGCTTGCCCTTCACAGAATCGGTGCCGTTGCCATCCCCGCCACCAATCAGCTCCTTAAGAAGGACTTTGATTACCGCTTCAACAAAGGAGGTGTCAAAGCAATTCTTTGCACCTCGGACGGCGAGGTAGCCGCCGAAGCCGAAGCGGCACTCGAAACCTCTCCGACGGTCGAGATCAAGATCATCGTCGGAAACGACCGCGAGGGCTGGGAGAATTTCAAGGCATTCGAGACCTTCCCCGACAATTATCCCCGCACCAAAGACACCGCACAGGGCAAGGATCCTTCGGTTCTCTTCTTCTCCTCGGGTACGACGGGCTATCCCAAGATCGTTGCCCATGCCTGCACCTATCCGCTCGGTCACTTTATCACCGCCAAATACTGGCACAACGTCAAGCGCGACGGCTTGCACTTCACCATCTCGGATTCGGGCTGGGGCAAGTTCATGTGGGGCAAGATCTACGGTCAGTGGCTTGCCGAATCCGCCGTCTTCGCATATGACTTCGACCGCTTCCACGCCGACGATATCCTGCCGCTCTTCAAGAAATACGGCATCACCACCTTCTGCGCGCCTCCCACGATGTACCGCTTCTTCATCAAGGAAGACCTTTCGAAATACGATCTCTCTTCCCTTACCTATGCGACCACCGCGGGCGAAGCGCTCAATCCCGAGGTCTACAACAAATTCAAGGAATACACCGGCATTTCCTTAATGGAAGCCTTCGGTCAGACCGAAACGACGATGGCTGTCGGCAACCTTGTCGGCATGAAGCCGAAGGTCGGCTCGATGGGTAAGCCCTCTCCCCTTTACGACGTTGAGATCATGACACCCGACGATAACGGCAAAATGCGTTCCTGCAAGGTGGGTGAAGTGGGTGAGATCGTCATCCACACCGACAAGAATGTTCCCGTCGGTCTCTTCCTCGGCTATTTCGACGCCGCTTATGACGATCTTCTCGCGAAAGACGCCACCGATGCCGCATGGCATGACGGCATCTATCACACCGGTGACACCGCATGGTGCGATGAGGACGGCTATTACTGGTACGTCGGCAGAACCGATGACCTCATCAAATCCTCGGGCTACCGTATCGGTCCGTTTGAGATCGAAAGCGTCATCATGGAGCTTCCCTTTGTTCTTGAGGTCGCCGTTACCGGCGCGCCTGACCCCGTCCGCGGTCAGGTCGTCAAGGCAACCATCGTGCCCACCAAGGGTACAATCGTGACCGACGCGCTTTTCAAAGAGGTCCAGACCTACGTCAAGACACACACTGCACCCTATAAATATCCGAGAATCGTCGAATTCGTCGACGAATTACCCAAGACCATCTCGGGCAAGATCCGCCGCGTTGACATCCGCAAAAAGGATCAGGAATCATAACCCCAAACGCCCTCTCGCACGCGAAACACTCGCATACGAAAGGGCATTTTCGTTTTTTTATTATTTTTTCTCAAAATCCTGCGCTGACTTTAGATTTTTTTCGACTGTACAGGTGAAGAGACTTTGAAGAAAGGAGACGTGTCATGAAAAGCGGATCCATACTGAAATCGGATCAGGAGATCATCGCGCTTTTTTTCGCCCGCGATGAACAGGCGATCCGTGAGACCGATCTGAAATACCGCTCCTATCTTCTTTCGGTGGCAAAGAACTTTATCCATGACAGCGAGGATGCCGCGGAATGCCTGAACGATACCTATTTCGATGTCTGGCAAAAGATCCCGCCCGCAAGACCCTCGCATCTCAAAAGCTTTCTGGCGGTGATCGCGCGTCGCTGCGCCATCGACCGATTCAAGGAAAAAACGGCAGGAAAGCGCCTGCCGCCCTCCATGGCTGTCCCCCTTTCCGAGCTGGAGGAGGTCCTCTTCCATCCCACGGAACAGCACGAGCTTTTAGAAGCCAAGGAGCTGGCAACGCTGATCTCACGCTTTTTAAAAGGACTGCCCGAGCATAGCCGCTATCTCTTTCTCAGCCGCTATTATGACGGCAAACCCACCAAAACGATCGCGCGTGAAGAAAAACGCAGTGTTTCAACGGTCAATAAGGAACTGAAAAAGCTCCGCTCTGACCTCAAAGACTATCTTACCAAGGAGGGATACCCCGTATGAAAGACCTGCTATGGAATGCCATCGAATCTCTTGACGATGATCTTCTCGCCGAGCATGTCGAGAAGCGGGATTCTCCCAAAGACGCCGCTTTCGGGCAACAGAAAAAAGGTATCCGCCCTCTCAGGGCAGCACTGATCGCGGCGACCGCGGCGCTTCTCTCAGCCATGCTTCTCTTTACCCTGCTCTTTGACCGCACCCCCTACGCCTTTATGGATCATGAGGGCTTTTATCAGATCAACACGGGAAATCGAACCGATCCCGCCTTCCGTCACGCGGAGGATCTTGTTACCCCTGACGAGCTGTCACCCATTCCCGTTACGGGCACGATCCCCGAAAGCATCACCGTGAACGGCGAAACGCTTGCCGTCAAGGACTGTCTGCTTCATCAGGGAGCAACACTCCTTTACGGGCTGGATGCCGAAAAATACACGATACCCTTCATCAACGATCACACCTCGCCCACCGTCACGGTGGATGCCCTGACCGGCAGGGTCACGGGAATCGAAAACGTTGCGATCGACCACTCTCCGGGACTCGGTAAGACCGCTGAGGACTATATCGGTTACGCCCGAACCGCCGTGCTTACCTATCTGCCTTATCTTGACGGTGAGGGACTTCGTATCAAGAATTATGCCAGTATGCTCGATCATTCCTCGCCCAACGCTTACGGCTTTATCCTCTTCGACTACTATCTCGGAGATATCCGCACCGCGCTTCGTGTTTCGGTCTTCTTCGGGGGCGGTACGATCTTTTCGATCGGTGTTTATGACTATTTTGACCTTTCCTCTCTCGACGGCACGCCCGTAATCGACAGAGAGGAGCATGAAACCCTTCTCACTTCCTTTGCCGACTATGCCTGCGGCGATATGACGGAGATCCAAAAAACAGTCTCGGATGGCGTTCTTGTCATGGGCGCAAAGGGACGCTATGCCATGTCCTATACCATGACGCTCACCGCCGAAGATCCCGACGGCAAGGAGCATACACAGATCTTCACCCTGGAAATCGAACTCGACTGATCTCAAAGGAGGCACACCGACGTGGAAAAACGCTTACTCTCTCTTCTCATTCTTTTCGTGTTTCTCTTCTCATTGGTTTCCTGCGCTCAGCCCGAAACCACCGCGCCCTCCGAAACCACCGCCGCACCCGATACCAACGGATCCGATCTTCCAAGCGAGCCGTCTTCAGAAGAGCTGCTTGCCGGCGCTCTTCTCTTAAAGCCCGAAGCCGCGGTACCCACGGCGATCAACGTTCTCTGCACCCAAGAAGCCTGCGACGCCCTTTACGTTGATGATACCCAAACCGATCTTGGCACGTTTGAAGCCGCTGTCCTTGAGAGACTTTCCGAGCTTCAGAGACGTCTGAACGTAACGCTTGCGCCCTTCGTTCCCGAGCTGCGGGAGGGCGAAAGCTTCTGGGAAGCGGCGATACGCTGTCTTTCTGCCGCGGACGGTGATGTTGATCTTATCATCGGTCCCTCCAACGAACCGATCCCCGCGGAGCTTTTTCCCCTATTATCGAAGCTTTCCGACTGCCGTGATCCCTCGGGTAACGAATTTTTCGCCTATATGCCAAGCGACCGACTCGCCGCAAACGAATATTTTGTAAACGGCAGGCTTCTCTCCTCCTATCACGGCTCGGCACTCGTCACCTTGTTGAATCATAAGCTTGCGGGACTTTCCGCAGGCGACCCCTCCGAGCTTCGCCAAAGCGTGAAGGACGGTAGCTTTACACTTGACTCCCTCGTCGCACTCGCGAAACGCAAGGGCTTACCCATTGCCTGCAAGGAAGATACCCTTGCCGCTACCCTCTCGCTTGCCTTCGGCTGTGAGAAAGAGGACGCGGCGGTAACAGAAGCGATTGCTTTCCTTTCCGCCGAAGGCGTGCTTCTTGATACCGACGATCCCTTCAAGGCCTTTACCGAAGAGCGCGCCCTTGCCGTCTTTATGCCGATCAGCACGCCGCTCGGTGATGCCTTTTCCTTCACAACGGCACTTCCCTTGCCCAAAAAGGATACAGCCCAAGAGACTTACCGCACGGGCGCGCCGAACGGCTTTGATATCATTGCCGTGAATCAGAAGAGCGAAAAGAAAGCCCTGTCCGCCGCCGCGGTCTTAGTGCTTGAGTCTCTCAGCGGCGAGGACTGTCAGCAAGCGTATTTTCAGGATATCTACGCCTGCCGCTGTCTTTGTGAGAGCAGAAAAATATGGGAAGAAACTATAAAAGTATGTCAAGAAGACTGTGTTTTTCGCAAAATAACCCTTGACAAATGAAAAGATCGGTGATATACTCAAGTGTATGAAAAGCTATGACGGGAAAGAGTAGCAAAGCGATAGGTTACAGAGAGCGGTGCCGCGGCTGGAAGCACCGTACCAAGTCCTTTTCGAAGTCATCCCCGAGCTGCTTTGGGGAAAGGCTTCGTCAGAAGCACAGTAGTCAAAGCCGTTCTCGCTCGTTACGCGAAAGAGTGTATACCGTCAGGTATAAATTCAGGTGGTACCGCGCGTCTTGCGTCCTGTGTCGGATGCAAGACGCTTTTTTTGCTTTTTAAAAAACTCTATATAAAGGAAGAAACAAGATGAAAAAAGAACTTGCCAAAACCTATGCGCCAAATGAGATCGAGGATCGCCTCTATGCCACTTGGTGCGAAAAGGGTTACTTCACGCCCGCTCTTGACGATAACAAGCCCCCCTTCTCGATCGTTATTCCCCCTCCGAACGTAACGGGTCAGCTCCATATGGGCCACGCGCTCGACGAGACCCTGCAGGACATCCTCGTCCGCTATAAGAGAATGCAGGGCTTTTCCACCCTGTGGGTGCCCGGCACCGACCACGCGGGTATCGCGACGCAGATCAAGGTCGAGGAACGCCTTCGTGTCGACGAGGGTCTTTCGCGCTACGATCTCGGACGCGAGAAATTCCTTGAGCGTGTCTGGGGCTGGAAGGACACCTATGAAGCGCGTATCACCGGTCAGCTCAAAAAGCTCGGTGCTTCCTGTGACTGGTCGCGTCAGCGCTTCACGATGGACGAGGGCTGCTCGAAGGCTGTCCGCGAGGTGTTCGTCAATCTTTACAACAAGGGACTGATCTACCGCGGTCACCGTATCATCAACTGGTGCCCCCGCTGTCTCACCGCCCTTTCGGATGCCGAGGTCGAATATGAGGATCAGCCCGGCTTCTTCTGGCATATCAAATATCCCATCAAGGGTGAGGACGGCTACGTTGAGGTCGCCACCACCCGCCCCGAGACGATGTTCGGCGATACCGCCGTCGCGGTCAATCCCGAGGACGAAAACACCAAGCATCTCATCGGCAAGACCCTGATCCTCCCCATCGTCAACCGCGAGATCCCCGTCATTGCCGACGATTACGTTGAGATCGGCTTCGGTACGGGCTGTGTCAAGATCACCCCCGCGCATGACCCCAACGACTTCTTGGTCGGTCAGAGACACAATCTTGAGCAGATCAAGGTCATGAACGACAACGCGACGATGAACGCCTTTGCCGGTAAATACGAGGGTATGGAGCGTTACGCCTGCCGTAAGGCACTCGTTGCCGACCTTGAAAAGGAGGGCTTCCTCGTTTCAGTCGAGCCTCACGCCCACAATGTCGGCGTTTGCTACCGTTGCGGTACAACGGTCGAACCCCTCACCTCCGATCAGTGGTTCGTCAAAATGAAGCCCCTTGCCGAGCCTGCCATCAAGGCAGTTGAGGACGGCTCGATCTCCTTCGTTCCCGAACGCTTCTCGAAGAACTACTTCAACTGGATGAACAACATCCTCGACTGGTGCATTTCCCGTCAGCTCTGGTGGGGTCACAGAATTCCCGCCTTCTACTGCGATTCCTGCGGCGAAATGACGGTTTCAAAGGAAGATATCACCGTATGTCCGAAATGCGGAAAGCCCGTCCGTCAGGACAGCGACGTGCTTGACACCTGGTTCTCCTCCGCTCTCTGGCCCTTCTCGACTCTCGGCTGGCCCGAAAAGACCGCAGAGCTTGAGAAATACTATCCCACGAGCGTTCTTGTCACGGGCTATGACATCATCACCTTCTGGGTCTCCCGTATGATCTTCTCGGGTCTTGAGCATATTGGCGAAAAGCCCTTCTCCAAGGTCTTCATCCACGGTCTTGTCCGTGACGCGCAGGGCAGAAAAATGTCGAAATCGCTCGGAAACGGTATCGATCCCCTTGAGATCATCGAAACATACGGCGCAGACGCCCTCCGTTTTGCCCTTGCCACCGGTATCGCCCCCGGTAACGATATGCGTTTCTCGGACGAAAAGATCGAGTCGGCAAGAAACTTCAACAACAAGATCTGGAATGCCGCCCGTTTCGTTCTCATGAATCTCACGGTAGAGGATGCCACCCTTCCCCCCGTTGAGGATCTTGCCCTGGAAGACAAGTGGATCCTTTCGCTTCTCAATACCCTCGCAAAAGAAGTCACCGTCAACCTCGACAAATATGAGCTTGGCGTTGCCCTTTCAAAGATCTATGACTTCATTTGGGATATCTTCTGCGACTGGTATATCGAAATTGCCAAGCCCCGTCTCAACGATAAGGGCTCGAAGGCAAACGAGACTTGCCAGAAGGTCCTCGTTTACACCCTCTCGAGCGCACTTAAGCTGCTCCACCCCTTCATGCCCTTTATCACCGAGGAAATATGGCAAACTCTGCCTCATGAAGGCGAAAGCATCATGATCGCCGATTATCCCGCTTACACCGATGCCCTTGCTTTCCCCGAGGACGAGGCTAAGATGGAAGCGGTGATCACCGCCATCCGCGCCATCCGTGTCAGACGTAACGAAATGAACGTTCCGCCCTCCAAGAAGGCAAAGCTCTATTTCGTCACTGACTCTGCCGACATCTTCAACCCCTCGGTCAGCGCGCATTTTGAAAAGCTCGCCTCCGCCTCCGCCTGCGACTACACCTCGGGCTATGAGGGAGACGATGCCGTTCAGATCGTCACCGATAAGGCAACTGTCTATATTCCCCTTGCCGATATGATCGACTTTGAGAAAGAGCTTGCCCGTCTCAACGGTGAAAAGCAGAAGACCGAAGGCGAGATCACGCGTCTTGAAAAGAAGCTTTCGAACGAAGGCTTCGTGGCAAAAGCGCCTGCCGCCGTCGTAGAAGGCGAACGCAAAAAGCTTGCCGCTTACCGCGAGACTCTTGTCAAGATCAACGAGGCAATCGAAAAAATCAAATAAACGCGCAAAGCGACAAATTATCCGTTTGAAACGTGATATCCTTGCAACAGAGGATATCACGTTTTTTGTTTAAGAAAGGATCCCACATGAAAGAAACCGTCAAAACCGAGCTTCAGGGTCGAACCCTCACCGTTACGATCATCGGTGAGATCGACCACCACAGCGCCAGAAAGCTTCGGGAAGAGATCGACTCCGCGCTGTTTTATCACCGACCGAAGACACTGCGACTTCTCCTTTCGCAGGTGTCCTTCATGGATTCCTCGGGCCTTGGGCTGATCCTCGGGCGCCTGACACGGATGAAGGAGCTGGGCGGCGATATGGTCCTCGTCTCTCCCACCAAAGAGATCGACAAGATCCTGACCCTTGCCGCCATTGACAAAACGATTCCCACCGAACGAAGTGTAAGAAAGGAAGACACCGAATGAAACGTAACGAGATCAACCGCATGAAGCTTGAATTTGATGCCACCTCACAGAACGAGGCATTTGCCCGTATGGCAGTCTCGGTCTTTGCCGCCTCGCTTGATCCTACACTGGAAGAGATCTCCGATCTTCGGGTGGTGGTGTCCGAGGCTGTGACCAACGCCGTCGTACACGCTTATAAAAACCGCGGCGGTAAGATCGGTATCACCGCCATTCTGTACAGCGATCGCAGTATGAAGCTGAAGATCCACGATAAGGGCTGCGGCATTGCCGACCCCGAGCGCTGTCTCGAACCGTTGTATACTACCGATCCTACAGGGGAGCGGGGCGGCATGGGATTTCCGATCATGCAAGCTATGAGCCATGCCTTTCGCCTGAAGACCGCTGTCGGCGTCGGCACGACGGTATACATAGAATTCAGATTTCAAGGAGCGTAACGCGGTATACGATGCAAGATAATTTACTGCTTCTCAAACGTGTCCACGAGGGCGAAAAAGAGGCTCTTGAGGAGCTTGTCAAAGACAATATGGGACTTGTCAAGCACTGCGTCAGCCGTTTTCTCGGGCGTGGCGTGGAATATGACGATCTTATGCAGATCGGCGCGATCGGTCTTGTACGGGCAGCGCGTGCCTTCTCATTTGACTATGGATGCGCCTTTTCGACCTATGCCGTTCCCCTCATCGTGGGCGAGATCAAGCGCTATCTTCGGGATGACGGCACTGTCAAGGTCTCACGCGGGATCAAAAGCCGTGCCGTACAGCTCATGCACAAACGCGAGGAGCTTCTGAATCGGGGGATGGACGAGCCGTCTCTCTCCGAGCTTGCCGCTCTCTGCGGCATTTCGGTCGAGGAAGCCGCCGAAGCCATGGCGGCAACAGGGCCGGTCGCCTCCTTAAGCTATGCCGCCGAAGAGGATTCCTCCCCGCTCGAATCATATCTGACCGACAACGAAGATCCCGACAGCACGCTCTGTGAACATCTTGCCCTCGGAGAAGCAATCAGAAAGCTCACACCCCTGCAGCAGAAGATCGTGTACCTTCGCTATCAGAGAGATCTTTCACAAAGCGACGTCGGGCGTGTTCTCGCTCTCAGTCAGGTCAAGGTCTCACGCGAAGAAAAGAAGATCCTCGCACTTTTAAAGACATATATGAGCGATTCCTGATAAAAAAACGGCAAACACCTCTCTTTTTTTCAAAAAAGTTCAAGAAAATCTGAAATAAACTCTTGACAAACCCTCTCCGTTTCTGTATAATATCAGTTGTGACATTTTGCAAAAAAACAAGGTTGGCTGAGGTGATCTATTGTTTATCGACGTCAGAGAGATCCTGTCGGGGCTTATCGACAGTATCGAATTTGATTATACCCTTGCACCGCCGCAGGGCTTCAACGATATTTCGTTTCCCGAAGAGGTGCATATCACGGGCTCGATAAAGAATCAGGCAGGCTATATGACCCTGAACGCACAGGCAACCGTTCCTTACGTAACGCATTGCGCGCGCTGTACCAAAGAGATCAGCGGTGTTTTCGAGCATGCGTTCATGCGACCCCTTGCCACAAAGCTTGAGCAGGAAGACGATGATTATCTGATGATCGAACACGGCGGCATTGATCTTGACACGCCCCTTCTTGAGGATCTCGTCTTAAGCCTCGACTTTGCGTATCTCTGCAAGGAGGATTGCAAAGGTCTTTGCTTCACCTGCGGTCATGACTTGAATGATGGCGATTGTGGATGTGCCAACAAAAAAGAAATCGACCCCAGGCTCGCAATTCTTGCAAAACTTCTTGACAATTGAAAAAAAATAAGTATAATAAAGAACGGTAGTATTATCGGGATTATTCGTAGGAGGTGTTTTAACAATGGCAGTACCGAAGAAAAAGGTTTCCAGCGCAAGAAGAGATAAGAGACGTTCCAACAATTCGAAGCTCGAAGCGCCCACTCTTGAAAAGTGCGCGTGCGGTGAATTCAAGCTGCACGGTAGAGTTTGTCCCCAGTGCGGCACGCTGAACGGCGACGTGATCGTTGCACCCCAGGCGACAAAGTAAGTTTCACTTACACTCGAAAGACGGAGTTGTTTCGCAAAGCGCGTGACAACTCCTTTTTTCGTGCCAAAATATTGGAAAGAGGAATTGACAAAAACGCTGTTTTTGTTGTATAATGAAGGGTAAGATACTCAAAAACAAAGAAAAAGGAGGACAAGATGGTTACGGTATACGATGTGATCCCCGACTCTCACGCCGACAGGGGCGGTGTCAGAAAGGGCGATATTCTGCTGTCTGTCAACGGCAACGAGATCCGTGATGTGCTGGATTACCGCTACTATATCACCGAGCCCCGTCTTTCGCTCCTTCTTCACCGCGGTCCCGACCTTCTCACCGTACCGATCGAAAAAGAGGAATATGAGGACATCGGGCTTGAATTTGAAACCTACCTCATGGACAAAAAAGCGACCTGCCGCAACAAGTGTATTTTTTGCTTCATCGACCAGAATCCCCACGGCATGCGCGACACCGTCTATTTCAAGGATGACGACTCCCGCCTTTCCTTTTTGCTCGGCAATTACGTCACCCTGACCAATCTCACAAATGAGGACATCGACCGCATCATCAGAATGCGGCTGTCTCCCATCAATATATCGGTGCATACCACCGAGCCCGAGCTTCGCTGTCATATGATGCACAACAAACACGCAGGCGAGGTGCTGTCCTATCTCAAAAGACTTGCTGAGGCAAACATCGCCATCAACGCGCAGATCGTTCTCTGCAAAGGTGTCAATGACGGCGCTCATCTCTTGCGCACCCTGAATGACCTTGTCGGCTATCTCCCGGCGCTGCAGTCGGTTGCCGTCGTACCGGCAGGCATTACCGCGCACCGCGAAGGACTTTACCCCCTCTCTCCCTTTACCGAAGAAGAGGCGGGCGAGGTGCTGGATCAGATCAATACCTTCGGTGACTTGATGCTGAAGACACACGGCAGTCGCCTTGTCTACCCTTCCGACGAATTCTATCTGACGGCAAAGCGCCCCCTTCCCGACGAGGACTATTACGAGGGCTATCCTCAGCTTGAAAACGGTGTCGGCATGATCACCTCCATGCAAGGAGAATTCGATGCCGCCATCGACTATCTTTCCGAGGATTACGATCTCTCGCGCACCGTTACCTGCTCGATTGCGACGGGAGAGGCGGCATATCCCTTCATCCGATCGCTTGCCGATACTCTCATGAAGCG
>JAFVYN010000117.1 GCA_017508605.1 Clostridia bacterium | reverse complement strand
TAATCTTGCTGAGAACACCTATGACTATACCAACAACTCCTCGATCAAGTCCGATATCACCGGTCAGTATCCTCACGCTACGGCTTCCACCGAGTGGGAGAACAACAAGGGTTCGGGCGAGACCGACTTCCTTGCCAGAAACGCGATTGACGGCTTCATGAATCCTTACGGACATGGCAACTATCCCGTTCAGTCCTGGGGTCCCGCTAACACCGGTTCTCAGTGGATCCAGATCGACTTTGGCAGAGCGGTCAACGTAGAAGAGCTTGGTATCGTAGTTCGTTACGACAGAGGTCATGACACCTGGTGGAAGAAGGCAACCGTTGAAGTTACCTTTGAAGACGGTAAGACGGCTACCCAGACGATCGATATCGCTTGGACCGGCTATGAACAGATCATTCCTCTGAACTTCGACAAGCCCGTGAAGAGCATCAAGCTGAAGAACCTCGTTGCCGATGCGGCAAACGGTTGGGCAGCATTTACCGAAGTTGCTGTTTACGGTACCGAAGTAACCAAATAATGAATTGCCCTTGCCCAAGACAGGTATTGTCCGCGGCATAAAGACAACACAGCAATTCATTTACATGCATTTGTGAACACAGATGCTCACCCTACAAAGAAAAGACAGAGAACCTCCAAGTTCTCTGTCTTTTTTGTATGAGGTGTGTATGGGGTGCTTTTTGAAAAAAGCGCCCCAAACCCCGCAAAAACATTCGGGGCGGGGTATGGCAAGGATGAAGTCAGTGGAGAGGGGAAAGCTTCTCATGGGGTGCTTTTTGAGAAAAAGCGCCCCAAACCCCGCAAAAACATTCGGGGCGGGGTGTGGCAAGGATGAAGACGGTGGAGAGGGGAAAGCTTCTCATGGGGTGCTTTTTGGGAAAAAGCGCCCCAAACCCCGCAAAAACATTCGGGCAGGGATGGGGCAAGGATGAAGTCAGTGGAGAGGGGAAAGCTTCTCATGGGGTGCTTTTTGGAAAAAAGCGCCCCAAACCCCGCAAAAACATTCGGGGCAGGGATGTGGCAAGGATGAAGACGGTGGAGAGGGGAGAATATAAAGATCCCCAAGCCTTAGGAGATCAGGGCTTGGGGATGGATGATTGGGCATCGGGATCACGGGATGCCGTGATGCGTTATTGGGCAATTACTGTCCGAAGAGGATCAGATTGACATCGGATTTATTGACAACGGCGTTATACTCACGGTCATGACAGGTCATGACGATGACCTGGGCGGTTCTCGAATAGGTTTTGAGAAGAGACATCATAGCGGTGAGTCGGGTATCGTCAAGCCACGCGAAGGATTCGTCAAAGATCGTGGGAGGCAGCTGTCCGCGGAAGAGAAGGCGGATGAGCGAAAGGCGGAGGCTGATATAGGTGATGGCTTTGGTACCCGCTGACATGAAGCCGACCTCACGGGAAGCTTCGGAATCACTCGGACGGAAGGAGAGCATCATATCACGGTCGACGGCGATGTCACCGTATTTTCCTCCGGTAGAGGCGCGCATGAGGTCGCTTGCCGACTTGGAAAGGGCGGGCGCGATCTTGGCACGCAAGGTCTCACTCGATTTACGAATGGCTTCGTATGCGAGAAGATAGGCTTTATAGCGTTCGGCAAAGCGATGATATTCGAGTCTCTGAGCCGCAAGAGTCTCCTTCAGCTCGTCGAGATTGTCGGTGACCGAGGCGCGGGAAGCGATATCCAGCTCAATCGATTGGATCTGTGTTCTGAGCGCGCTGCCCTTCTTTTCGCAGAAGGTGATATTGCGCTTCAGTCCGTCGATATTTGCCGTTTCGGTCTTGCCGACATAGGCGGTTCTGTCAAAGCGTGCCTGATAATCTTCACGTGAGCATCCCTTCAGCGTCACTGCTACGCCTTCATAAGCAACAGTCGTTTCCTGCAGGTGCTTTTCAGCGTCCTTGAGTGCCTTGGAAACCGTGCTTGCCTTATCGATGCAGGCGAGAAGGGAATCACGGTCGGTACAGGGCATGCCCCATTTTTCCACAAGGATTCTTGCGTGAGAAAGCTGCTTGGCGCGTTCTGCGGCAACGGTTTCGATGGCATCCATCAGCTTGGCAAAGCGGTCGTCTTCCTCGCGTGCGACACGCTCGGCATTCAGGGCGTCATCCATATGACGGATGGCGTCCTCTTCGGTATCTGCCATGAATCGGCGCAGGATCTCCTTCGAAGAGGGCAGGGTCGCAAGGCGCACAACTGACATCAGAAGTCCGATTGCGGCGACACCGTAGGCGGCATAGTTCAGATAGGGAATGGCAGAAAGACTGCCGACAAAGACAGTAGCCAGCGAGAGCGCGATGCCGAGAAGCGTGATCAGGATGAAAAAGACGAAGCCCCGCATAGCGGCTTTGCGCTTAACGGCTTTTTCACGGATCGTTCTGATCGCCTTCTCCTTACCGCCAAGCTCATCGAGAGCCTTGACGATCGCGCGCTGATCGGCGGAAAGCGCAGTCTGAGTGAATGCTTCCTTCTGCTTTTGCAGAGAGCGATGCTCGTCCTCGGAAATGCCCATGCGCGCGTGAAGGGTACGCATGGCGGCAACGTAATCGTCATCGGGTAAGAAGCCGTTGACAGTGTGGGTATCGGTCAAAGCCCGATGCTCGGCGCGCGCCTTTTCAAGGGCGGCGGCTTTTCTGTCAAGATCCTCGAAGCGGGCGAGGATGACCGATGCCTCATAATGCGTAAGACGGTCCTCCAGCTTTTTCAGTTGGCGGTCATTTTCTTCGAGCAACTCACGGTTTTCGGCAAGGACGCGATTGCGGTCTGCGAGGAAGACCTCATTTTCCTCACAGCGCTTGATCCGTTCCTCAAGAATCTCCATTTCGTGCGCCATTTCAAAGAGCTTACCGCCTTTTCTGTCCTGGTGGAGAAGCGAGGTCCGTGCCTCGTCAAGGCGGCGCATTGCCCCCTTGATATCGAGCGATTCGTCACCCGCAAACAGGATATTGTCGATGGCGAGGTTCATTTTTTCGCCGTCCACTACCGATCCGCTTCCCTGTGCCGAGAAGGCGGTCTGTCCGAAGACCTCCTCGCTGACGCCGAAAAAGACCTCTCCCGGGATCTTACCGATGAAGACCTCATTGCCCGAGGCAAGATCGGTGGTCCTCAGGGTCTCTTCGGCATCCGGACTGATACGGCGCTCGATGAGATAACGTTTGCCGTTATCGTTGATAATGAGAGAGCCTGCGGAGACCCCATGCTCCCAGTTGGTATAGCGTGTCTTTTCAGACATACTGCTTTCGGGCGTTTTTCCGTTCAGCCCGTAAAAGATGAATTTGATAAAGGCGGCAAGCGTACTTTTTCCGCTTTCGTTCTTGCCGCGAAAGATATTCACGCCGCTCTTCAGCTCATAGCTGAGGTCAGAGAGCGATCCGAAGCTTTCTATCGACAGTTTTTCAATATACAAGGATATCGTTCCTTTCTAATCGTTCAGAATGGCATAGAGGTCGGTCAGGGCAGAGATCCGATAGCGTGCCGTGATGCCCACAGGCAGCGCGGCGCCCATAGGAGAAAAATAGCAGGCGTCGATACCGGCGTTATTCGCTCCCTTGATATCGCTCGTTTCGGAATCCCCGATGACGAGCGCTTTTTCTTTTTCGAAGCCCTCAATTCCCGTCATTACGGCGTCAAAAAACTCCCGCGAGGGCTTCTGATATCCGATCTCCTCGGAGATAAAGACCTTTTCGATATAAGGGGTAATCGGGCTGCCCGCAAGTCTTCTGTGCTGGATATTGGCATCTCCGTTGGTAATGATGAAGAGGCGAAAGCCCTTTTGATGAAGCGTTTTGATCACATCAAGAGCCGACGGCATCAGGATATTCTGCGAGCAGAGTGCCAGCTTATAGCTTTCATTGACGGCATCGGGGGCGCAGGCGATCCCATAGGCTTCGGCATATCGGCGAAAGCGCTTGGTCAGGATCTCCTGTTTTTCGATCTCGCCGCGTTCGAACTGCTTCCAGAGAGCGAGATTGATGGCGGCGTAGCGCTCATAATCCCCGTCCTGCTCGGTGACACCGTTTTCGGTCATAGCGATATGAAATGCCCGACGTGAGCTTTGATCAAAATCAAAGAGCGTGTCATCGGCATCGAATAAGAGATAGCGGTAGGTCATATCACACGTCCGTAATATCCTTGCCCGACAGGGCAAGCAGGGCATATCTGAGGGCGGTGCGGGCACGGTGTGCCTCTTCCTCCTCCGCGCTTTCAAGAAGCGGGAGCAGGCTTCTGACGATCTCGCCCTTGACGGTAGGATCTTTTTTCAGGGTATCCAGGTCAAACAGCGGGGTGGTATTGTCGATCACCTCGCAGTAGAAAACACCGCTTACCAGAGAGGCGAGTGTTTTGGGAGAGGAGTCAAGCTCGGGCGGGATCTTACCCGTTACCTCCAGACGGAGAAGGGTATCGCTCGCGTACTCCTTTTCCTTGATGAGCTCCGCCATGGCTTGCGCGATCCCCTCAAGGGTGGTTTGTCCCGTGACGTCGAGGGTGTCGGTGGCGTACATGCGCTTGGCAAGGCGGAAGAATGCGGGACGGCAGAGTGCGGTACCGCCTTTTTTGGTGATCTCGATCTTATAAGCGCCACGTTCACCGCAATCGTTGAAGCTTCTCGGCTCAAGGCTGCCCGAGTATCCGAAGAAGGTCGTTTCAATCTTCTTGATGCCGGGAGTGTTATGAACGTGTCCGAGCGCGATGTAATCGGCACGTGTGGTGCGTACCTCGGCAAGGGTAATGGGACAAAGCTTGCTTTCGGCTGCCGTCAGCGTACCGTGACCGCAGATGAGATTGATCTCATCAGATTTGTCTAAGGTAAGAGAGGAGAAGGGATTCTTCTCCATAATAGGCGAGGTGAAGGCGTAGCCGTATACGTTGACCCTGTCCCCCGATACGGTGGTAACGGAGGTCTTGGTAAGTGTGGAATCACGGAATACCGTGACGTTATCCGGGAATTTCGTTTTGACGTAGACCGAATCCCCCGCATAAAAATCATGCTCACCGGGTGCGATGAAGACACGGCAATTGGGGATCAGGCGGAACTGTGTCAGAACGAAATCGACGGCGTCGCTTGAGGGATGGGGAGAGTCAAAGAGATCGCCCGCAATGAGAAGCAGATCGGCGGCTTCGGTTTTGACCCAATAGATGAGCGAAGAAAAAGCGGCGCGCAGCTCGTTTTTTCTTGCCTGTGCTTTCTGAAGGTCTTCCATACGGAAGGGGCTGTCGAGATGGATATCGGCAGCGTGAATGATCTTGATCAAGGCTTTGATCCTTTCTTACAATCGTTGTCAGTACCTTATATTATACAATATCTTTTCAGGGGTGTCAATTGCTTTTTCGGGATTTTGTCGGGGATTTTACTTTGGGTTTGGATCACCGCTTCAATAAAAGCCCCATAAAGTCAAGCGTGAGCTTTTTGTCCTCGTGAGACAGCTGCTCAAAACTCGTGCGGAATTCTTCTTCCAGATAATGTGAGGACTGAACGGCGGTGTCGGTGATCAGCTCGGCAATATCGCAGGAAAGAATATCCGAGATCGCCGCCAGAAGGTCAAGGCTGATCCTGGTGATCCCGCGCTCCACCTGACTGATATACCCGACGGTAACATCCAGTTTTTCGGCAAGGATCTCCTGTGTATAATTGAGTCTTTTGCGTTTTACTTTGATTCGCGCTCCGATAAGACGGTAGTCAATGTTCATAATGTATCCCTCGATTTCACTAACTGTTTACCTTAGATTATCGCAGTAATAACTAAAAAAGAAGATACTCATAACTAAAATTTTAGCGATAACTATTGCAAAATAATAACTTTTGTGTTATACTGTAGAAAATTAGTTTCTGGAGAGAAATGCGGGATGCCCTTAGCTGTGGCTCTATGGCATGTGAAGATAATGATGATTCTATGGGGATATGGCGCCGTCCTATCGTACGTTGCGTTATTGCTCTGTCTGACGGAGGTTGTATTCAGTCGGATAATGTCTCATGAAGTCTGCCGTAAGACCCTGCACATCGGCACATTTTTCACCTTACCCATTGCACGGTACTTCTTTCGGGACGAGTATATTCATTTAACCGTGATCAGCGTTCTGTTTGTGGCGATCACTCTGGTCATGCATCGGAAGAGATCCCGATTTACGGTAGATCTCCGCGAAAAGCATTATCCCGGAATCGTATATTACGCGATCTCATTTGTGACGGTAACGTTGGCAATACAGGTGTTTTCTTTGGGGTGGATCTATCTGTATCCTCCCATGCTGGCGCTTTGCTTCGGTGACGGATTCGCTACGCTGATCGGTCATCACGTCTCTTCTTATCGGATTTACCGTAAGAAAACGCTGATCGGTTTTTTATCCTGTATTGGCTTTACATCATTCTCCATGGTATTGGTCCAGCTGTTGACTGAGTGGTATTTTTCGTGGTATCACATCTTGCTTTTGTCACTTCTTGCCGCCATTGCGGAGCTTGTGGATTTCGGGCTTGACAATCTCTTCATTCCGTTCTCCGTATTGGCGGCATCGGTTCTGATGATGACGGTCGAGGGCGTGACAGCGGCGCTTCTTGTGTTTGAGTCGGTATTTCTGATTGCGTTTTTCAGCCGCTTGATCACCTACGCAGGCTCTCTTCTGGCGGGGCTGATCGGCGCTATGTTTTATTACTGTCACACCTTGACGGGCTTTTTATTCGTGATCTTCTGCTACGCTGTAATGGTTACGGTATCTCTGATCAGCAAGCGTCTGAAAAGAGACGTTTCCGACGTGGTGAAAAAGACGCGCGGCAAGGATATCACAGAGGTGTTTGTCAACGGCTTCGGCGCTATGCTTGCAACGTTGCTGTACGCTATTACCGAAAACGAAGAATTTCACGCTATTGCTTTGCTGACGCTTGCGGCGGGTTTTGTCGATTCGTTGGCGTCGGATATCGGAACGCTGTCCCGTGCCACACCCTTTGATCCCTTCAAGGGCAAACGGGTCGCGCGCGGTATGTCGGGCGGCATGACCTTGCTTGGTTCTCTTGCTTCTTTGGTTGGTGCCATTGTGTTTTCTGTCTGTATCGTATGGATCCTGGAGCTTTCATTCTTGCGGTTTACGGTAATCGCGGCGCTTCTTTACTTCGGCTCGCTTTTTGACACCTTTCTCGGGTCTTGGCTTCAGGTGAAATACGATTGCCCGATCTGTCATAAGAAAACCGAAAGACAGGAGCATTGCGGGACGGAGACGGTAAAGATCGCGGGGGTTTCATGGATCAACAATGATACCGTGAATCTTCTGTCGAATACAGCGGTTTTTCTTCTGAGCCTACTATTACTTTTATAAAGGAACGATTATGTTTGGATATATCAAGCTGGATACCGACGCGCCCAAGAAGTGCAAGGATTATTTTACCAGACATTACTGCTTTTTGTGTCGTTCGCTGTCGAAGCATTTCGGTCTTTTGGCGCGTCTGGTTGTTTCGTTTGATGTGACGTTTTTTCAGATCCTGTTTTCGGAGAGTATGTATCTCTCGGATGTTGGCAGGGTGCGGTGTTGGACTTTGAATCCCAAGCAAAAGGTACGTCTGAATGATGACTTTGCCAAAAAGACCGCCGCTTTGAATCTTATTCTGGCAGCAGGCAATCTTGACGATAAGGTGAATGACGGGGATCATTGGTATGCCCGTTTGCTCAGGGCTTTTTTTGGTCCCGTATTCAAAAAAGCACAGCGGACGTATCCCGAAATGTGGCAGACCGTAAAAAAGGGACATGCGCTTATGTCCTCTCTTGAAAAAGAAAATGCTCCCATTGAGGCAATCGAGTGCTGTTTTGCTGACTTTATCGAGTCGATCGCGCGCGAAAACTTCGGGATCGACGATGAAGCGAGACTTTCTTACCTTCGCTACGTCGCGAAAATGCTGTATTACATGGACGCGCTGGATGATCTTGACCGTGATATCCGTCAGAAGTCCTATAACGGTCTTTCTGACTATCAAAGTAAAGAGAGGTATATTCTCCAAAGCTATACCGCGTTCGGCGAACACGTGCGGGCACTGAGAAATGAATTGATGTATGTGAAGCCCACCGATCTGAATACACTGACGGTCGACCGACTGATCTACGTCAGTATTCCCGAACGGCTTTCGGAGATCGCGCAGAAAGGAATACGGCTATGACGGTGTTTTTTGAGTATAGCAACCCTTTTCGGTGGCATACGCTTTACCGTGCCACCGAAGAAAGGCTGGAGAAAAAGATCACGCACGCGGTGATTCGTGCGCATGGCTTCAAAGGGTATCCCTACCGTTACTGCCGCAAGAAAAAGATATCGCATATTTCCTATGAATTGACAGCCACCGCGGGACTCAGGCGGGCAATCGCCTTTTTGAACCGTGAGAAGAATCCGATCCGTCTGACGGTAATGGTCGATCATGCGCTGACCAAACGGGAAAAAAAGCTTTTTGACGGCGCGCGCCGTCCTGTATGCGTGATAGATCACAGCGGT
>JAFVYN010000116.1 GCA_017508605.1 Clostridia bacterium | reverse complement strand
TCTCGGAGCGCTACTCCTTCTCACTCATTGAAAAGATCGACACCGACCGTACCTGCGTCAGGATCTGTACCAATTGGTCCACCTCTGACGAGGATGTTGACGCTCTGATCTCCGACGTCAGAAAACTTTACACAGTCTGAGGTAACTATGCCGGATTATACTTACGAAAAACAAGCCCTCAAAAAAGGATATACCGTGATCGCGGGCACCGATGAAGCAGGCAGAGGACCGCTTGCGGGACCCGTTTGCGCCGCCGCCGTAATTCTGCCCACCGATCTTATGATCGAAGGTCTCAACGACTCCAAAAAGATCTCCGAAAAAAAACGCGAACAGCTTTATGATGTGATCCTTGAAAAAGCCATTTCCTACGGGATCGCCTTCGCTTCCCACGAGGAGATCGACGAGATCAATATCCTCAACGCCTCGCAGCTCGCTATGAGGCGCGCGGTGGCGATGCTCTCCCCCACACCCGATCTCGTGCTCGTCGACGGGAATATCGCCCGTGATTTTTCCATGGATGCCATGCCCATCGTCAAAGGAGACGCCCTTTCCATGTCGATCGCCGCGGCATCGATCCTTGCCAAGGTCACAAGAGACCGTTACTACGCCGAAATGGATGCCGCCTATCCCGAATATCATTTCGCGCAGCATAAGGGCTATCCCACCAAGGAGCACATGGATCTCGTTCGTAAGCTCGGACCCTGTCCCATCCACAGAAAAACCTTTCTGAAATTTTTGAATCAATGAAAACAACAAAAGGATCCCTCACCCACCGTGAGATCGGCTCTCTCGGTGAGGATGCCGTAGTTCGCTATCTGAAATGGCGCGGATATCACATTCTCGATCGGAACTATACCGTCAAAGGCGGTGAGATCGACATCATTGCTACACGCTTTTCACAGCTGGTATTTGTGGAAGTCAAAACCCGTAAGGCATCGACCGATACCGACAAATACGGAAAAGCGCAAGACGCCGTCACCGAAGAAAAACGCACCCGTATACGGCATACCGCCACACACTATATCATGAACTATCGGATGTACTATCTCAAGCCCCGCTTTGACGTAGCGGAGGTCTATTATACCGAAGGCAAGCGAAAGCGTTTCAAAATATTTTACCGAAAGGAAGCCTTTTAGTGAAGTTGTTTGATCTGCACAGCGATACGCTGTACGAAGCAAAACGGCGCGCTCTCTCTCCCGTTTCCTCAAAAGCACTGCAAGCACCCATCGGCGTGTCTCCCTTTGAAAAAACGCACCGAATTTCAGCTATATGGTGTGACAACACTCTTGATGACGGCGCATGCTGGCAAGAGTATCTCCGTATTCTCGCCTATACCAAGGAAGCGCTTGAAAAGGAACCCCTTCCCGACACCGTCACTCTTGACTATGCCGTGGAGGATGCCCGACTTATCGAAAACAGCACCGACCGACTGCAAACGCTTGCCATGAACGGCACAAAGATCTTAACACTCACATGGCAAGGTCTTTCCGTCATCGGTGGCGCATGGGATACCGAAGCGGGGCTGACCGATCTTGGAAAATCCATTGTCAGGGATGCCGCCACTCTCGGGATCACACTTGACATCTCACACGCCTCAGATGCGACCGCCAAGGACACGCTTCGCCTGAGTGAGAGATACGGAACCTCTGTCATCGCCTCCCACTCCAACAGCCGGGCAGTCTGCCCTCATATGCGAAACCTCTCGGATTATCTTTTCGACGCTCTTGCCGAACGCCGCTCACCCGTCGGCATCAGCCTTGTTCCCCATCATCTGGAAACAAACGGCAGAGCGTCACCCGACTCGATCCTTCGGCACATCACCCATTTTCTCTCTCGGAAAAACGGCGAAAAGACCCTGGCGATCGGCAGCGATCTTGACGGTGTTTCCTCACTTCCCGAAGGCTTCAAAAACCTGGCGGATCTTGGCACCTTCTACCGTCTTATTGAGAAAACACTCGGCAAAGCCCTTGCCGATGCCATCTTTTATGACAACGCATCGGCATTTTTCACCCGAAATTAACGAAAAGGATACATAAAAGCGTTATGGCATTCTATACCATGGCAGATACACATCTCGCCTTCTCTGTTAAAAAACCGATGGATATCTTCGGCTCACGCTGGAAGGACCATC
>JAFVYN010000115.1 GCA_017508605.1 Clostridia bacterium | reverse complement strand
GATCCTTAGGAGCGATGTCGTTTACGAGCTTGTCGCCGATGAAGAGTTCGCCTTCGGTGATCTCTTCAAGACCTGCGATCATACGGAGCGTGGTGGTCTTACCGCAACCGGAAGGGCCGACGAAAATGATAAATTCCTTATCCTTGACCTCAAGACAGAAGTCGTTAACGGCAGTAACGCCGCCGGGATACTTTTTATAAAGGTGTCTGAAAGAAATGCTTGCCATGGGAATCATCCTCCTGTGTTATTAGCATGAGTTTTCTACGCTCTTATTGTAACAGATTTTTCGCACTTTGGAAAGTGGTCAAATCCCCAAAATTTTGTATCTCGGTTTGTGCAGAATCAACAAAGAAAGTGCGTATTTTTGAAATTACTCCGAAATTCGCCAAAAAACAATTTTAATAAATTAAAACTCAACCAGAAAATAGAGTGGCTTTGGTGCTTTTATATGAAACACGCAGGCATTTTTTGGAGAAAATGACAGATTCGATCGGCTGCTTAGTTTTACGATTTCTCTTGTATTTTCAAAGAAAACGTGATATAATCAAAGTGGAATCTATGAAAGAAGGAAGGTGTCGTTTTGGCATTTCTGTCACTCAAGGGCATTGGCAAGATCTACGTCTCGCAGTCGGGTGTCGCCGTTGGTATCCGCGGTGTTGATCTGGATTTTGAGATCGGAGAATTCGTCGCCGTAACGGGTAAATCCGGTTCGGGTAAATCCACGCTGTTAAATGTCATCAGCGGTATGGACTCCTATGAGGAGGGTGAGCTTCTCATCGAAGGGAATGCGACCTCGCATTATCTTGAGCCTGATTGGGAGGAATTCCGCGAGAAGTATATCTCGTTCATTTTTCAGGACTATAACATCATCGAAAGCTTTACGGTGCTTGAAAACGTGGAGCTGGCTCTCATGCATATAGGAAACAAAAAAGCGCGCCGCCGCCGTGCGATCGAGCTTCTGACACGGGTGGGTCTCAGCTCACATATCCGCCATAAGGGAAGCCGTCTTTCGGGCGGACAGAAGCAGCGCGTTGTCATTGCGCGCGCTTTAGCGAAGGATTCGCCCATTCTGCTCGCCGACGAGCCGACGGGCAATCTCGACTCCGAAAGCGCCAAGGAGATCGTGAAGCTGCTTCACGAGATCTCTTCTGACAAGCTTGTGATCGTGGTCACGCACAATTTCGAGCAGCTTGAGGGCTATGCGACAAGACACGTGAGAGTGTTTGACGGCGCGATAGAGCGGGACATCACGCTTGCGCCCCGCCGCACCTCTTCAAAAGAAGCGGACGGTGTGGCAGCGGCGCCTACCGTCAGGAAGACGAAGTGGCGCGCATTCCAAAACGGTCTGACGCTCGGTAAGAGTATCTTTTTCTCCCGCCCGAGACTTTCGGTCTTTCTCTGTTTTCTCATGATCATCGGCATGCTGTCTCTCTTTGTGGTGACGGGCTTTTGCGGAGACGCCTTTTCGATATTTGAGCCGCATTACATGTTCACGCCCATTGACGGGCGTGTGATCCTGACGGAGACCGACGGCTCGCCGATCAGCAACGAGACACTGGCGGCGCTTGTCACAAAATATGGCGCGATGGGGTCTTTGAAATACGATCTGCTTCTTGACAGCACCGTGTCGGCATTCGTTCCCGATGATGATTGGGGCAGATATTTTGATGTTCGTATCACCTACGGGGAGGATTTTGGCAAAGAAATCGTGGGACGCTATCCCGAAAAGCCCGGTGAGGTGCTTCTCAGCGTACCGATCTCTTTCCGGAACGTATTCGGCGAGGAGACTCTCCTCAGGCGCTACGTAGCGATCGAAAATACGCTGTATGAGGTCGTGGGCGTTTATTATGAGATCGACAACAATCTGACGCCGCGCTGTCTGATGACCGATGAGGGCTACCGCCATGCGGTGGCACTCCACTATCTCAAGGGCAATTACGGTTCGTCCTCGACCCAACTGCTTTTGCAGGCAGAGGACGGCTCACGTCAGGAATCGATTTACGGCGGCGAGCTTACGGTTCTGTATCACCTTCCCGATGACAAGATCTATGTAGAGGGACTGGAAGAGAAGCTCGCGGAATTCGGGGTTCCGACAGACGTGACCTTTACCTTCAATGTGAATTATTATATTTATCATCACCTGACCGGCGCTCAGACGCAGTACACCTTCTCCGACAGCTTTTCGGGAGACTGCTTTGACACACCGAAGCCCGATCTTTCGATGTTCGGGGAATTTGAAAATTATTACTGGGGCGAGGGCAACGTTTACATAAGCCCCACGCTTCTGACACCGGTCGTCGAGCGCGTGCTTGCCGATAGCTACCGTCAGGCGTCGCTCTTTTTTGAAAACGATGCCGCGGCGCTCCGAGCAGTCGAGGGACTGCGGGAAGAGGGCTACCGTGCGGTGACCTCGCGCGCGACCTATACCCCCGATGCTTTCTCTGTGCTGGAAGAGGTGCTTGCGGGCATGATGATGCTCATTCTGTGGTTCTTTACGGTAGCGTTTCTTGGATTCTTCATTACCCTTTGCTCGTCAAGAGCTCTTTCCGCCTTCAAGGGCGATATGGCGATCATGCGCTCGATGGGTATTTCGGTGCCCGTTATCCGCGTTGCCATGTACGTGAGAATGCTGATCGCGCTGATTCCCGCCGCGGCGGTTACGGTGCTTGCGGCGGTGATGATCTATACCTCGCCCACGGTCAATGAGATCTTTATCTATCTCTATCCGTGGCAGTACGGTCTGATCGCTCTCGGCATGCTGATCCTCGTGGCGACGGTGACCCGAAAGCAGATCGGAAAACTCTTCTCGCAAAGCGTGAAAAAGGCACTCAAAGGAGGTGACACGGTATGATCGAGATCTCGCATCTTCATAAATTTTTCAATAAGGGCAAGCACAATGAGATCCACGTGATCAACGATGTGACTATCTCCCTGCCCGAAACGGGGATCGTTGCCATTTTCGGCAGAAGCGGATGCGGTAAGACCACCCTTCTGAACGTGATCGGCGGTCTTGACTCCTATCGCTCCGGCTCGGTTACGGTCATGGGAGAGAGCATTGCCTCCCATCCCGACTCGGTCAGAAACCGTGACATGGGCTATATTTTCCAGAATTACAACCTTCTGAAAAACGAGACCTGCTTTGACAACGTGGCGTACGCCCTGCGTCTTGCGGGGCTCAACAATCCCGATGAGATCAGACAGCGCGTGGACACGGCGCTATCCTTTGTGGATATGGCGCAGTATGCAAGGCGTACTCCCGACACGCTGTCGGGCGGTCAGCAGCAGAGGATTGCCATTGCCCGTGCGATCGTCAAGAATCCCCGCATTATTCTTGCCGATGAGCCGACGGGCAACCTCGACGAGGCAAACACGGTCATGGTCATGGACCTCCTTCGTGAGATCGCGAGGGACTGTCTTGTGCTTCTCGTTACCCATGAGGCTGACCTTGTCGATTATTACTGCGATACCGTGATCGAGCTTGCCGACGGCAGAGTGGCGGATATCCGTCACAACAGCATTACCGACGGTTACGCGGTCAGGGATAAGAACACCGTCTATCTCGGTGAGCTGGAAAAGGAGACCGTTGAAAACACGGCAGTCTCGGTTTCGTACTACGGCGCGAAGCCCACCGTCCCGATCGCCATCAAGGTGGTGAATTACGGCGGCAAGACCTATCTTGCGGTTGACACCCCCGGGGTGCAGATGCTTGACCGTGACAGCGAAATGAAGCTGAACGAGGGCGTTTTCGAACGGAGGGAATCGCAAAAGCAAAAAGAGAGACACGTGGATATGTCCCGCCTGCCCCGTGTCAAGGGCGGTGTTCTCGGCAGACTGTATTCCTTCAGAAGTGCAGTCGCGAGCGGATACCGTGCGAATTTCGGCAAGCAGAAGCGGGGTAAACGGATGCTTCGTTCCTGTCTTGCGCTCTTTGCCGCCGTTATCGTTTTCATGACGGCGATCTTCGGCACCTCGATCGGCAGGATCGAAAAGCTCCGCTCGGCATATAATCAGAACGTCTTTTACGTCAGGACCGATGACCCCGCCACCTCGCTTGAATTGCACGATCCCGACGTGTGGCGAAAATACGGTATCGATTCGGTCGGTCTTCAGCGCAATTATACCGCAAGGGACGAGACGCTTCTCTTCGGCACGGGCTTTTTTGAGACTTTCGAAAGCTCTTCGTACGATTTTATGACTCACGGCGTTTTTCTTCCCGCTGGCCTGACGAAGTCGATGACGCTTCTCGCGGGTAAGAAAACGGTTGCGGAGGGGGAGATCCTTTTGTCCTCGGCAAGCGCCGATCTGCTCTTGGAGGCGTCAACCCTCAGCTATCTTAAAGACTATGAGGACCTTGTCGGGCTGTCGACCGCGGGCGGCATGTACAGAAGCCCTTACAAGATCGTCGGTATCGTGCAATCGGATGAGACCGCCTTTTACCTCTCCGACAAGGAGCTTGCCGAACGCGCGTATCTCGATCGGAATCTTCAGCTTATGTCTGCCGCTGACATGAACGTGACGCTCGGCGAGGACGAGGTGATCTTCGTCTCGCGGTATTACGATCCGATGCTTGAGGACGCTTACAAGGTCGGCGGCACGATGAAGATCGTGGGAGAGGATTTCACGGTGAAGGAGATCCGTTCGTCGCTTTCATACGAAGGATATCTCGAATCCATGGGAATCAAGGTACTGTCCTACGATGAACACGTGGAAAACGAGCTTGCAACACGCTATCCCGATCTCGTGAAGGAAAGCGAAGAGTATTATCAGAAACACAGTGAGCTGTACGAAACCGGGTATGCGGCATATCTTCTTGGGTATTACAGCCATCTGGAAGCATTTTGCCGTTCGCAGACGGTCTTCAATACGGATTTTGAAAGCTGGCTGTATCTTAAAAAGGGAATTCCCGACCTGTATTACCGTTCGATACGGCAGGAGCTGTATCTTGTTCACGCCTATCAGAAGGAATTCGGAAAGCTTCCCGGCATGAAGGAGATCTGGGAGTATGAGTCCTCGGATGAGCCTGACCGGTACTATAAGGAATATGAGCCCGAGTATATCGCCTCGGTAGACCGTACCTATTACGACACGATGGTGATCCTGCCGGATGATGCGTATATCAGACTTTCCTCCCGTCTCGGAAAGAGTGAGAGTGCGGTCGATCCCTATTCCGATATGGATGACTATGGGGACTATCTCAGCGTGATCCATACAAGCAGTCCTGAGCTGCTGGAAGCGTATCTTCTCGATCGGTATGACGATCCCGACTCTTCGGAGTTTTCGGTCATAACTCCCAACCGTCTGTTTGAAGAAGATTTCACCGAAGAGCGGATCACCGTGATCGCGGGCTGTATCACCATGGGCGTGATCCTGGTGATCATGAGCATCTGTATGTATTTCATCATGCGCTCGGCGCTGATGAACCGCATCCGCGAGGTCGGTATCCTGCGCGCGATCGGTGTGACGAAAAAGAATCTCGTTTTCCGCTTTGCGGTCGAGACGCTTGTCCTGACCACACTGACGGTGCTTGTCGGCTACCTTCTCTCCTCGGGCTTTATCGGACTTTGCTATTCGGCATCCTCCCTGATGAGCGAGATCTTTTACTATCCGCTCTGGCTTGCGGGCAGCGTGCTTTTGGTTCTTTTCCTTCTTTCCATGTTCTGCGGTCTTGTTCCGATCTCGCGCCTTCTCAAAAAGACGCCGAGCGAGATCATCGCCAAATACGATATCTGATATCTTGCGTCGGTATGACCGACAGCTGTTCATTTGAAAATGCCCTGATCCGATGCTTTCATGAAAGATTCGGATCGGGGCGTTTCTTTTGTAAAGACGGTGAAGAACTTGCCCGATCGAAGGGGATATTTTGTAAAAACCCCTTGACAATGATATATAGATGTTATATAATGATACAAAAGAAAACAATTGTGAGGATGTATGGCAGTTCGAATCTACGAAGGAGATCAACCGTATCTGTTTATCAGCTACGCGCATAAGGACAGCGAGAGGGTCATGCCTATTCTGGCGGCACTGGAGGGACTCGGCTATCGGCTCTGGTACGATGCCGGCATTGAGGTCGGCACGGAGTGGCCTGAGTACATAGCCGATCATCTGAACCGTGCGTCCTGTATGCTGGCGTTTATTTCAACAAGCTTTGTGGAATCGCAAAATTGCCGCCGCGAGATCAATTTCGCGATCGATCTCAAGAAAGAGCCTTACGTCATTTATCTTGACGATTTTGAGCTTTCACTCGGCATGCGGATGCAGCTCGGTACGCTTCAGGCATTGCCGTATTATCTGCACGAGACCTTTGATTCCTTCATCGGGGCGCTGACACGCGCCAAGGAGCTTGCCATCTGCCGTGAGTTGAGAGAGGGAATGGAAGAGGAGGGTGCCGCGAGGACGCTGGAAAGCCTTCTTGAAGCAGGGGCGTTTGATGCCGTTCTCTCCTTCTGCAAGGGTACGCTTGCCTCCTCAAAGGAAAGTGCGGCTATCTACCGAGCCATGCTGTTTGCCGAGCTTCAGATCAAAAACGAAGAGGGGCTTGGGACAGTCGACGTCGATTACCGTCAGCTTGAAAGCTATCAAGCGTTTCTCAGTCTGACAGATACGGAGACAAAAGCCCGCTATCAGCGCTACGCGGAAGATGCCGCCAAGCGTGCCGATGTCAAGGCAAAGCAGCAAAGCACCGATAAAAAACACACGATGCTGCAAAAACAGGAGAAGAATACTGCCGCTCTTCTGAAGGCACAGTATGCCGACAAGAATCGGCTGGAGATCTTTATTGCGGGCGAGGAGAAGAAGAGAGAGTTGCACGGCGATCTCAAATCGGTGCGCATGGCTTCGGTCTGGGTCCTGATCATGGCAGCCGTCAACCTTGTGACCTTTATCGCGTCGATGTTTATGGGAGACGAGCTTGGCGGGGCGATCGGTATGTGGCTGATCACGGGACTTGCGTATTACGCGCTGTCATTCATTCATCTGAACATTCTGAAGAAACCGTGGTATTTCATTTTCTTTACGGTCTTCGGCGCGGGTGTGTTCTCGTGGGTCTATGCTATCAGAATGCTGATCCGCGGCAAAGAGATCGCGTCGACCGAGACGCTGCTTCGTCAGAAGCGTAAGGAATATGACGCTCTCTGTCAGAAGATCGCGAAGAACGAGATCTTTCTCACCGAGCTTCGCCGTGAGCTTGCAAAGTTCTGAGATACTGTCGGGGTCATTTCGTGAAAGTATCATACAGCTCCGAGCAAAAAGCCAAAGCGGCGATTGCCCGGAGCTTGTTTTTCGGGGGTATGCTGTACAGACACAGCGCCCATTTTTCCCCTTGCTCCCTCTTGACAAACCGTCAAGAAGGTTGTATACTATATAATAGTATGTTAAAATAGGTGCAGAATACCTAATTCGGAGGTTGCAGATGTCACTCAAGGCTTATGAAGGAAGAGACCCCTATATTTTTATCAGCTATGCGCACAAGGATGCCGCTCTGGTCATGCCCATTATCGAGGGGCTTGCCGAACGCGGCTTCAGGATCTGGTATGACGCCGGCATTGAGGCGGGCACGGAATGGCCTGAATATATCGCCGAGCATCTGGAAAACTGCACCTCGTTTATTGCTTTTATCTCTGAGGCGGCAATCGCCTCGAAGAATTGCCGCCGTGAGATCAATTTCGCGATCGATCTTGACAAGGAGCCACTTGCCATCTATCTTGAGGAGGTCAAGCTGACGGCGGGCATGCGGATGCAGCTCGGCACGCTTCAGGCAATGTTTTACTACCGCCATCCCACGCTGACATCCTTCGTGGATTCGCTTGCCGAGGCAAAGAATCTGCAGAGCTGTTCGGCTACGGGGCTGATCAATACCTCCAACCGCTCGAAGTCGACCGATCTCTTCAATTCGTTTCTTTCGACCGATGACTTCAGCACCAAAAAGACGGCGGGCGCATCGGTGATCCCCACCGACGTTGTGCTGAAGCCCAAGGTATCGGTCTCCGATTCGATTGCCGCCATGCGTGAAGAGGGCGTGGATTACTACAAGGACAAGGAATACGCCAAGGCCTTTCCCCTTCTGAAGAAGGCGGCTGAGGCGGGCGATATGGACGCGCAGTTCTATCTCGGCTGCTGCTATAATTTCGGCAGGGGCGTTGCCCGTGACGATGCCGAGGCATTCAAGTGGTATATGAAGGCGGCAGAGCAGGGCGATGAATACGCGCAGAGCAATGTCGGTTTCTGCTATTACAACGGCGAAGGCGTTGAGAAGAATTTCACAGAAGCGGCACGCTGGTACCGTGCCTCCGCCGAACAGGGACATACCGTTGCCGAATACTCTCTCGGCCGCTGTTACGTCAAGGGCGAGGGTGTTCCGCAGAATTTTGCCGAGGCGGTCAAATGGTACAGACGCGCCGCTGAGAAGGGTGACGATGACGCCCAGCTCGGACTCGGCATCCGTTATGCCAACGGTGAGGGTGTTGAGCAGAGCGACGAAGAGGCACTTGTCTGGTTCTTGCGCTCCGCTGAGCAGGGCAACCACATTGCCCAATACCGTGCGGCATGCGCTTATGACTTCGGCGAGGGTACGGAACAGAATTCCGCGGAAGCTGTCAAGTGGTATCTTCTTGCCGCCGAGGGCGGACACACCTCGGCACAGTTCAACCTTGCCGTCAGCTATCGCAACGGTGAGGGTGTCGCAAAGAACGATTACGAAGCGGTGAAATGGTACCGCAAGGCCGCCGAGGGCGGTTACGTTAAAGCTATGTACAATCTCGCCATCTGCATTGAAAAGGGCGAGGGCACTCCCAAGGATCCTGCCGAAGCGCTTCGCTGGTACCGTGAGGCATCCGAAAACGGTCACGCCAAAGCACAGTTTGAGGTGGCGTGCGCTTACGATTTCGGCAAGGGCTATGAAAAGAATCCCGCCGAGGCTGTGAAGTGGTATCTTCTTGCCGCCGAGCAGGATCACGCCATGGCGCAGTTCAACCTCGGTTGCTCGTATGAGAACGGAGACGGTGTTGCGAAGAGCGTGTATGAAGCCGCCAAATGGTATCAGAAGGCAGCCGAAAACGGTCATGCCAAGGCGATGTACAATCTGGCGAATTTCTATGCCGCGGGTACGGGCGTGACGCAGGACTTTTCCACGGCGTTCCGTTGGTATCTGAAGGCTGCCAACAAGGGACACGTCAAGTCGCAGTTCAAGGTCGGCTATTATTACGATATGGGTAAGGGTGTTGCCAAAAACGTATACGAGGCGGTCAACTGGTATCAGAAGGCAGCCGAAGAGGGTCACGTAACGGCACAGTACAATCTTGCCATTTGCTACGCCAACGGTACGGGTGTAACAAAGAACGAGGCAAAGGCAATCGAGTGGTATAAAAAAGCCGCCGCGCAGGGCGATGAGGATGCCATTGCGGCTCTCAAGCGCCGCGGCATTATCGTATAAATGATCCGTCAGGAGGAAAATGTGTCTGTAACCAGATATGAGGGCGATCAGCCCTTTGTATTCACCGTATATGCCAAGGAGGACGACAGTATCGTTCGTCCCCTTCTTGAAGCGCTGTCGGAAAAGGGACTTCGCCTTTGGTATGACAGCGAGCAGAAGAGAACTCTCGATCATTCCGAGGCGGTGGCATCGAAGCTCCGACGCGCTGATGCGATGATCGTCTTTATGTCGACGGCTTGCGCCGTCTCTCCTCTCTGCCGCCGCGAGTTACAGTTTGCCATTGAGCTTGAAAAAGAATATGCGGTGGTCTATCTTGACGGCGTGACGGTATCGGACGGGCTGAGAATGGAGTTTACTCTTCAGCCTACGCTTAAGCTTTCGGAAAACACGGTCGGGGAGCTTTTGGCGCTTGATATGATGCAAAAGAGCTTGGAATCGGCAGCAGTACTCAGGGTGCCTTCTTCTCCCCAAAAGCCCGAGATCGGGGAGACGATCCCTCAGGCGGTGAAGGAAGACCCGCCCGTGAAGGAAGTTCCGCCCGCAAAACCCGATCCCGACGAGGGCGCAAGGCTGAACAGCGAGGGTACGGCATGCTATCGCGAGAAGCGATATGAAGAAGCCGCCCGTCTCTTTGAAGGCGCGGCAAAAATGGGAAGCGCGCACGGTGCTTACAATCTCGGTCTTTGCTATATGAACGGAAACGGCGTTTCGCAGAATACCGAAGAAGCCCTTCGGTGGTATCAGGTTGCCGCTGAGGCGGGACATGCCGTGGCACAGTTCAAGCTCGGTCATGCGCATTATACCGGCAAGGGTGCGGTGATCGACGGTACGCGCGCGGTCGCCTGGTTCCGTAAGGCGGCACAGAACGGCAGCGGCGACGGGGCGTTCTATCTCGGTGAATGCTATCTTGCGGGCTTCGGTGTCAAGGCAAAGCCCTCGGAAGCCGTTACCTGGTATAAGCTTGCCGCCGAACAGAATCACGTCGTTGCCAAATACCGTCTCGGTGTGGCATACGAGAGCGGCGAGGGAGTTTCACCCGACGCGGCGGAAGCCTACCGTTGGTATCTGATGGCAGGCGAGGCCGGGTATACGCATGCGCAGTACAAGCTCGGCACACTCTATAAATACGGCAGAGGCGTGGAATCGAAGAGTCACGAAAAGGCGTTCTTCTGGTATAAGAAGGCGGCTGACAACGGCTCGACAGACGCTATGTTCGCCATTGCCAACTGCTATTTTGAGGGCAAGGGCGTGAAGCAGGATGCCCATGCGGCACTGCAGTGGTACGTGAAGGCGGCAAGCCTCGGCCACAAGGCCGCGATCCGCCTATGCAAAAAACATAATTTTAAGTATACATGACAAGTTCGAATAAAGTTGAGGTATTGTAATCATGGGTTTTCGCGCATATGAAGGCAACGAGCCTTACATTTTTATCAGCTACGCACATAAGGATATTTCTCTTGTGATGCCGATCATAGAGGGTCTTGCCGCCAAGGGCTTCCGCATCTGGTATGACGCGGGCATCGAGGCGGGCACCGAATGGCCCGAATATATCGCCGAGCATCTTGAAAACTGTGCGGCGTTCGTCGCCTTTATTTCCGAAGCGGCGATCGCATCGAAAAATTGCCGCCGCGAGATCAATTTCGCGATCGATCTTGACAAAGAGCCGCTTGCGATCTATCTTGAGGAGGTCAGACTGACGGCGGGCATGCGGATGCAGCTCGGCACGCTCCAGGCGATGTTCTACTACCGCCACCATTCGCTGGATTCCTTCATCGACTCGCTTTGCGAGGCGAGAAATCTGCAGAAATGCTGTGTCGGAGGTAGTGTGAATACCGCCACTGCCGCCCCCAAGAGCTATGACGATTACACCAGTCTGTTCAATTCCCTGACAAAAACACCCGTGGATACCTCCAATGCCTCCACCTTCTCGACGGGCGCGGCACCCGCCATGACGCTCCCGCCCCTTCCCGCCTCCTCGCTGACACCTGAGGAAGCGACGCAGATCAATAACGAGGCGTCCGATCTCTACTCAAGCGGCGAGTACGCCAAGGCTTACCCGATGTTCGTAAGAGCCGCTGAGGCGGGCAATACCTATGCCATGTACAATCTCGGTCTCTGCTATGAAAACGGCAACGGCACACAGCAGAACTATCAGCTTGCGGCGGAATGGTATAAGCGCGGTGCTGACGGCGGTCACGTATCGGCGGCGGGCAATCTCGGTTATCTTTACGAAATGGGCAGAGGCGTTTCCCAGAGTTATGAAAACGCGGTGTATTATTACCGCAAGGCGGCTGACGCGGGTAACAAGTACAGCCAGTGCAATCTGGCATTCTGCTATGAGACCGGCAGAGGCGTTCCCAAAAACTATTCCGAGGCGGCGAAGTGGTATCAGAGATCTGCCGATCAGGGATATCCCCGCGCGCTGAACAATCTCGCGCTTCTCTATGAGGCAGGCAACGGCGTACCCAAGGATTATAAGACGGCGACCGATCTTTACCGCAAGGCCGCCGATCAGGGCTATGCCGTTTCGCAGGGCAATCTCGCGTACTGTTATGAAGTGGGCAGAGGTGTTCCCAAGGATACCGCTGAGGCTGTCAAGTGGTATACCAAGGCCGCTATGAACGGAAACGCCCGTTCGCAGTGCAACCTCGGATACTGCTATGACGAGGGTATCGGAGTAGCGCGGAATCCCGCCGAAGCGGTCAAATGGTACACCAAGGCTGCCGACCCGCATATATAATACCGCCTTC
>JAFVYN010000114.1 GCA_017508605.1 Clostridia bacterium | reverse complement strand
TGACGATACCGCTACCGACATCACCGTGATCAAGGAAGGTATCGAAAAGCAGCTCATCGGTCACAAGGTCGGCGAAAAGGTCACCGTCAAGGGTACGTTCGCTAACACTCATACCACCGACGCTCTCAAGAACACCGAAGTTACCTATGCGATCGAGATCCTCGCGGTTGCCAGAATTTCGATCGACAAGGATTTCAAGGTCAAGCTTTCCTACACCGTAACCGACGATAAGACCAAGGTTGAAAACATTCTCGTTCCCGAGATCACCACGACCAAGGCTCCCGAAACCTCGTCCGTTCCCACGACCACCGAAGCTCCTACCACGACGACTGCCACTCCTACCACCACCGCTGCTCCCACCACGACCGCAGCTCCCGTAACCTTCGATAAGCTCTTCCCCAACAAGACCTCGACCGAATACGATCTCTCCAAGCCCACCACCACTTTCGGTACGATCTTCACGCTTGACGATTTCATCCGTTACTTCGAAGGCCACACCATCTACGATGAATTTGCTGTTGCCGTTACCGTTCCCGAAGATTACAAGGACGCCAAGTACAAGGACTACCTCGGCAAGGAGATCTACTTCACCATCAAGATCGACTCTGTTACTGTACAGCCTGAATGGACTGACTACTTTGTTACAAAATATACCACTGCGGAATACGAAACGACCGCAAAATATGAGGACCATCTGAGAGAAGAGTTCGAAAAGACCCTCGCATACGAAGCAATCGTTGACGCTACCGAAGTCAAGGAATATCCTTATGACGAGTGGAAGACAAGCTACGAGAGCTACGTTGAAGTTCACCTTCTTGAGTTCCTCAAGGAAGCTGAAAAGCTCCCCAACACGCCTTCTCTTTCCGACTATACGCCCAGCGAACTTGAAAAGCTTGTAAGCGACAAGGACTACGAAGCCATCCGTACCAAAGCAAGCTTCTCCGCTAAGGATGCTGTTAAGCAGCGCCTTGTTATGGAAGCACTCTTCCAGGCTCTCGACGTCACCATGACGAGATCTGAGTTCAAGGATAAGCTCGCTGAAGAGGAAGAAGAATTCAATGCCAACGTCTTCATGTGGTATTACTACTACGGCATCACCACCTTTGATGCTTATGTAACCTACAACGGCGGCGAAGAATATTTCGAGCTTCAGTACAAGTATGAAATGCTTCTCGATCTGCTTCCCGAAAAAGTCGTAATTGAAGAAAAGCCCGCTACAGACGCTGAATAATATTTGACCGAAAAGGCTTTGTTCTCTCCACGAAAACAAAGCCTTTTTTCTTTGAGATATGAAAAAACAATTTCTTTCCCTTCTTCTGATCCTTCTTTTGCTCCTGTCTCTTGCTTCCTGCGGCTCGGCATACGAGCATCCCGAAAGGTATCTGACCCTTCCGCCCTTATCCGAGATCACCGTCTCGGAAGAATCGATCGACAAGCAGCTCAAGGAAGTCGTCAAGGATCTTCTTGAGAATATGGAGGGCGAACACTATACCCCTCTGAGCGGCGCACAAGAGACCGTCCGCAAGGGGGACCGTGTCCATGTCAGCTTTGCGCCCAACGATTCCTCTCTTTCCGCCGAAACCGTTAAGCTTCTCACCACCGAGGAAAAAGACAGAATGTACGTTATCCCCGGCTCAGATTCCATGCCAAAAGCCTTTGAGAATGCCGTTCTCGGCACGAAGGCAGGTGACGTCCTTTCGGTTCAGGTCAGCTATACCGACGAGGATACCGACATCGAGGAGCTGATCGGCAAGACTGTCAGCTTCAACCTGACGGTACACCGCATCGCGCGCCTCACCGTCAAAGAGCATCACAGTGTCAAGCTGCAATTTACAGCCGAGCTTGCCGATGGCTCCGTTCCGATCGATCAGATCCTCTCCCTTCTCAAGGGCGGCATCGAGACCGTGGCGCTGAACGATCTTGAGGATACCTTTGACGAGGTCTTTTCCGCCATCGCCCTTCGTGAGCATCTCGTCGGACTTCACAAATACGATGAAGCCACCTTTACGCTCACAATGATCAAGGAAACAGCCGAGGCTTACGGCTATGACAGAGATATCGACATTCGCTTTCACGTTACCGTAAACGCGATCAGCGAGATCCCGACTGAGCTTACCGACCTTCTGGTCGACGAAATGACCTACGGTGTGTATACCGACGCCGATGCCTATCTTACCTTCTGCCGTGACCTTGTCAAGGAAGAGCTTGCCCTGAACGCCGTCATGGCGGCGGCAGTCTTCGATGAAAAGCTTCCCGAAAAGGAATACGATGAATTCTACACCGAGAATTACAACGCGGCTCTGTATTCCGTTGTTGGTGACGTCAGCGGCTACACGCCCGAGGAGCTTCAGAACATGCTTTCACAGGAGGCACTCGACAAGGTGGAAGCCACCGCGCACGAAAACACCGTCAAGGAGCTTCGCGAACGCCTGATGCTCGAATATCTCTACGATCTTTTGGACATCACTATTTCGGACGAGGAATACACCGAAAAGCTCAAGGAACTTTTCGATTCCTACTACGAAGAATACTACTACATGCTCTATTACTACAATATCACAACACCCGAAGCGCTCGAAAGCTATCTTGGAAAAGACTATCTTATCGTACAATTTCTTTATGAAAAGCTGCTTCCCATTCTCAAAAACCACATCACCTATACCAAATGATTCTGAAAAGAAAGAAAGACATCATCATGAAAAAAAGACTCCTTCTTATCCTTCTTGCCGCCGTCCTGCTCTCGGTGGCGCTCGTTATGACCTCATGCGGTAATGACAGCGAAACGACCGCCGAAACCACCCCCGCCGCCTCTGTTCAGGGTACAACGACCGATGCCCCCGTCACCGTCAATCCCCTGCTCGTCACCGCGTTTGATAAGCCCGAGGAATACGTAACCTTACCCGAGCTTTCGGAGATCAAGGTCTCTTCCGCGAATGTCAAAAAGGAATTTGACGCATATATCGCTCAGGTTCTTTCTCAGCTTGCCAAGACCGACTATCAGCCCGTTGCGGAAGGAACACCCGCCAAGCTCGGTGACTCCGTCAATATCCATTACACCGGAAGAGCCAAGGATGAAAACAAAACGCTTTCCGAAGCTACCATCAAGGGTATGACCAATGCCGATGACGAAAAGGGCTTTGATCTCGTTCTCGGATCGGGCAACTTCATTCCCGGCTTTGAAGATCAGCTCGTCAATGCCAAAAAGGGCGAGACCGTCACCGTTGACGTTGTCTTCCCCGAGGATTATCACAGCGAAGAGCTTTGCGGCGTTGCCATTCTCTTTGAAGTCAAGGTCAACGAGATCAGCCGCGCCACCGTCACCGACAAAAACGTTGTCACCCTCGCCGTCAGCTACACCCTGAACGGTACCGAAGCCAACGGCGATATTGCCACCTTCCTCAAGGAGCATGACTCGAAACTGGATATGCGCGATATGACCACTCTCTTCGACGAGTATTTCGACGCTTCCCTTCTCGCCGCCGCTGTCAGAAACGCTACCGTTTACGATACCTTCACGGTAGATCTCACCCTTTCCAAGGAGCAGGCTGCTGATTTCGGTTATGAAACCGAGCTTTCCCTCACCGCTACCCTCAAGGTCAAGAGCGTCACCGTCTATCCCGAGGCACTGACTGACGAAGACGTCAAATCCTATACCGGCGGCGAATATACCACCGTCAAGGACTTCAATGACTACATCAATCAGTACTACACCGTCAACGAAACCTATTCTGTCATCGTTGAGACCGTCAAATACGCCGAGATCCCCGCGGACGTATATCAAGCGCTTTATCAGGGCTACTACGATTCCAGCATTTACGAACAGCTCGGCGATATTTCGAAATACACCGAAGAAGAGCTTGCCGAATATCTGACTGATGCCGTTAAGAAAACGGCGGACGAATTCGCCTCCAAGAACGCGACTGCCGAATGGAAGGACAGAATGCTGATGGGTTACCTTCAGAAAAAGGTAGGCTTCGTACTCACCGAAGAGCTGTATCAGAAGGAGCTTAAGGAGATCTACGATTACTACGTAGCCAACCAGTATTACATGCTTCTCTACTACGGCATCTCCTCGATGGAGCTCTTTGAGGAATTCTTCGGCAGAGAAACACTCGAATTCCAGTTTATCAATAATGCCGTTCTCGACCTCGTCGCAGAACGCGTTACCCTCGTCGACTGACACCGAACAAAATGCCCCGGCAAAAAGCTACATCGCTTTCTGCCGGGGCATTTTTTTGTTTTCAGGATGCGTTACACCGATACTCAAGGATCGATCTTTACCGTATCGCCGATCGAGAAGGCATACAAAAGCGCTTCCTTGATAGGCTGACAGTAGATCTCCTCCAGTGCCATACGGTAATAGAAGAGCTGCGAGGAATATCTCTCGCGAAGCAGCGCTTCTGCCTTTTCACGGTCTTTGGGTGTTCTGTCGGTCTTGTAGTCGATCAGCACCAAAGACCCGTCTTCTTCGCGGATGAGACAGTCCACCACGCCCTGAACCAGCACATACTCGTTTTCAAGCTCCCTTTGTTTCTCGGGGTCCTGTGTCAGAAGCGAAGCCTTGACGCGTACGTTGAAGCGTTCCTCACGAAGCACCTCGCGGGCGTTCAGGATCCGCTTGAAGAGATCGCTCGCAAAAAAGACCGCAAGACGGCTTCTGTCGATCAGCTCCGCAATCCCCTTTGTGATAAAGCGCCTGTCAACAAGACGGTCGATCTCCTTGTCGATACCGCCCTCTTTGACCTTTTCAAAATCGCAGAACTGCATGAAGAGGTGGGTCGCCGTGCCACGCTCCGCTCCGCTTGCTTCAAGCTTCTCCTGCATAAAGAGCGGGATCTTATCAAAATCCGCTTGCTCGGAACGCACGAGGATCTCCGCACCCTCATCGAGAATAGCGGGATGCAGACGCGATACCGAAAGCTTTGCGGGTAAGGACACCAGCGTATCGTAGGGATATCGCCATCCGAGACGGCGCTCAAGTTCTTCAGGAGGAAGGGCATCCTTCTCTCCCGGGGGCGAGGCCTTGTCAAAGGACTCCCCTTTCGAAAGACTGTCACCGCTCGGCGTTTGCCAGGGATAATCGGGATATGCCGTTGTCAGCATATCGCGGTAATGATTGAGATGAGAATACAAAAAGGGATGGTCGATGACCTCTCTCTCCTTCTTCAGAAGAAAGCTGTCCACGGCATTTTGATCCTTCACGCTTGCCGAAATGATCAACTGCTTGATGGCACGTGTCAAAGCCACGTAGAGAATACGCATTTCCTCGTCATAGCGGTTTTCACGCATCTTCAACGAGATCGCGCGGCGGATCAGGGTATCGTATCGGATAAACCCACCGCTTTCACGAATTCTGAGTCCGATACCGAGATCCTTTTCGTAAACCAGCGAACGCGATTCGTCCATGGCGTTGAAGGTCTTGGAGGTATCGGCAAGATAAACGTAATGAAACTCACAGCCCTTCGAAGCGTGGATCGACATGATCCGAACGCTGGCAAGATCCACCCCGCCCGACAGCTTGGGCTTGTCCTTGTCCTCTCCGGCATCCACCTCCGCCACAAGTCGGCAGAGTGCGTGAACACCGCGGAAGCCCTGTTTTTCATAGCCGCGCGCGTAATCGTAAAACGCCATCAGCGCGTCACAGTTACCGCAGTATTTCACCGAAACGGCACGGATCGGCGTTACCGAAAAGAGATAGCGGATCACCTTGTCGGAGCTTTGTAATTCGGCATAACGGCGCGCTCTTTCAAGAAAAGCGAAGAATACCGAAAGCTTCTTGGCAACAGGTTCTTTCTCATCCGCCAATGCCGTATAGTCCACGATCGACTGATAAAGCGACAGCGCCTCATGATCACGGCGGATCAGCGCAAGCTCACCGAGTGTCAGATTGAAAAGCGGACTTTTCAGAACGGCGGCAAGATAAATATCTCTCGTGGGATTGTCGATCACGTTCAGAAGCGCGATCAGAAGAAGCACCTCGGGGTGGGCGAAGAGAACGTCATCCCCCTTGCCGCACTGCGAGCTGACCTGAAGATCCTCAAGCGCCTTTCTGTACTTCTCGGCATTTGTCATCGAACGCAGAAGGATGACGATGTCCTTCGCCTCCACGCCCGATCGGAGCAAGCGGAGAATATCCTTTGCCACCGCATCGTATTCGCTTGTCTCTTCCTCGTTGATCAGCATCAGTCGGGTGTCAAGACCCGCATCCTTATCCTTGGGCTTACCCTGACGAAGGGCATCTGCCTCAAGATACGGCACTCTTCCGCTGTTATAGCAGAAGAGCTTTTCAAACACCTTGTTACTGTAATCGATCACACCGCCGTCACAGCGGAAATTATCCGAGAGGAAGATCGTTCCCCTCTTTGCGCCGCTTCCCTTTTGATAGACGGGAAAGCTGTCGCGGTAATGGGAAAACAGCTCGGGCACCGCACCGCGGAAGCCGTAGATCGACTGCTTGATATCGCCGACCATAAAACGGTTCTCGCGCGCGATCGCCGAAAAAATAGCATCCTGCAGATCATTGGTATCCTGATATTCGTCAATGAAGATCGCATCGTATTTCTTCTGTACCGACAGCGCAATATCGGTGGGTTTGCCGTCCTTGACAAGAAGACGGTAGGTATAGCGTTCGAGATCATTGAAGTCGAGAATGCCGTAGGAACGCTTTTCTTCGGCATAAGCGGCATCGAAACGGAGAAGCACCGCATGAAGCGAACGCAAAAAGACGGCTGTCGATCGTGCGTCACGGGTATACTCCGCGGG
>JAFVYN010000113.1 GCA_017508605.1 Clostridia bacterium | reverse complement strand
GGTGAGGATACCGTTACGGTGTGGCCGTTACCGTCAAGGGTTCCCGTGAAGGCGGGAACAGAGGCGCTGACGGTCAGATTTTTTGTGAGCTTGTAGTTTCCGTCTGTTATGGCGAGAAGCTCTTCTTCGGTATCGATCTCGGTGACGCCCCCGGACGCGCCGACAAACAGTGTGCCGACTGCCGTCAGCAACGCGATGACAAGAAATACCGTGAGAAAACAGATCGGAATGCGTTTTGTATTCATGTGTTTTTTTCCTTTCCGGAAGATGCTGTCCTTACAGTGTGATCTTTCCATTCTTTTTTCAGAATACAGCCGCGGATACGACTGCTTTTATTGTAACATATTGTCCTGAAAAGTTCAAGACTTTCGTACCGCTTTTGGGCGTTTTCCCGAAATATTTATAGTAATTGTTTGTGTTTATTAAAATATTTATTTTTAACGTTATATTATTAAAAATTTCGTTTTTTAGATTTCGTAAGGCTTGATTTCAGAAAAATATGAAAATAGTGCAAGCGAATATGAAAATAACGAAATGTGATAAGATTGCAGTATATGGGTTTTTATGGTATACTTTATTCAGAGAAATATGGCATTTTGCCACTCGAATACTATTTGCCCAAGAGGCAGAACGGAGTATATTATGAGAATGAGACCCCCGAGCGTACCGCTGATTACCGTTGATCCTTATTTCTCGGTCTGGTCCGCTGCTGACAAGCTCACCGACAACGCCCCCGTCCACTGGACAGGTAAGCCCAACACCATGAGAGGCACCGTGATGATCGACGGTGTATCCTACCGCTTTATGGGTACGGGCGAAGCTCCCGCCATGAAACAGACCTACCTCGACGTGACCGCTACCTCGACCGAATACCGCTTTGTTGCGGGCGGCATTGAGCTGACGGCACTCTTTACCACCCCTCTTTTCCTTGACGATTATTACTATCTCACAAGACCCATCAGCTATCTCAAGCTGACCTACCGTTCACTTGACAAGAAGGCGCACAGCGTTATTGCCAACGTTGCTGTTTCCGAGCAGATCTGCCTGAACTAGCGCGGCACCGACGGTGTCGATATCGAAATGCTTGATAAGGACGGTATCCAGACGGCGAAGATCGGTTCTGTTTCCCAGCCCGTTCTTGAGAAGCGCGGCGACGATATCCGTATCGACTGGGGTTATTTCTATCTCTCCACCGATACCGAAAATGCCAAGGTAGGCGCGTATTCCGAGGAAGTTCCCTTTGAAAAGGAACATCATGACAGGGAATATCCCCACGGCGACAGCAAGGAAATGGCGTTTGTATTCGCGGAAAACAACGTGGATCCCCTCTCGGGCGCGCTCTTTACCTTCGCTTATGACGATATCGAAAGCATGATCTATTTCGGTAAGCGTCTCAAGACATACTGGAACAAGGACGGCGCCGATATCCTTGACGAGATCAGCAAGGCGTTTGCCGATTATGAATTCTGCTACATGAAGGGCGTCGCTTTCTCCGAAAGACTCTTTATCGACGCGACAAAAGCAGGCGGCGAAAAGTATGCTGAGCTTCTTTTGCTTGCTTATCGTCAGGTACTTGCCGCTCACAAGCTTGTGCTTGACGAGGACGGCTCGATCCTTTACATCTCGAAGGAATGCCATTCGAACGGCTGTGCCGCTACGGTTGACGTTTCCTATCCCTCGATCCCTATGTTCTTACTCTACAACCCCGAGCTTGTACGCGGTATGATGCGCCCCATCATGAAGTATTCGCGCTCGGATGAATGGGCAAAGACCCTGAAGTTCGATTTCGCGCCTCACGATGCGGGTCAGTATCCCCACGTCAACGGTCAGGTCTATGCCGATAACAATATCGACGGTCAGATGCCCGTTGAGGAATGCGGCAATATGCTCGTGATGGCGGCTACCGAAGCGATCGCGTCGGGCGATATCTCCTACTGCCGCGACAACCTCGATCTTCTCGAGGCATGGGTCAAATATCTCGAAAAGCACGGCAGAGATCCCGAAAATCAGCTCTGCACCGATGACTTTGCGGGTCACCTTGCGCACAACTGCAACCTTTCGCTGAAGGCGATCATGGGTATTGCGGGCCTTGGTATCATCTACCGTATGCTCGGTAATGAAGAAAAATATGCTTACTACATGGCAGAAGCGAAAGATATGGCTGCCGATTGGGCTGAGCGCGCATCGAACGGCGATGGCTCCTACCGTCTTGCCTTTGACCGCGAGGGCTCGTTCTCGATGAAATACAACATCGTTTGGGACGTGCTTTTTGGTACCGGCATCATGGATAAGCGTGTCATTGCGTCCGAGACGGCTTCCTACAAGAAGCATATCAACAAGTACGGTCTGCCCCTTGACAACCGCGCCGACTACACCAAGAGCGACTGGCTCGTTTGGTGCGCAACGCTTGTGAACGACAGAGAGTATTTCGAAGAAATGGTTAACCCCTTGTGGGATAACTACAACTGCTCGCGCAGCCGTTGCCCCATGACCGACTGGTACGATACCGTTTCGTCCCGTCAGATCGGCTTCCGTCACCGTACCGTTCAGGGCGGGCTCTGGATCAAGCTCCTTGATGCTTCGGGTAAGATGAAGCTTGAGTTTTAAGTGATACGAAATATCCTTAAGGGGACTCTTTTGAAAAAGGGACCCCTTAAGGATCCCCCTAAAACTACAAAACGCCACATCGGTACTCCATGTGGCGTTTTGAAGTTTTAGGAAGATGAAAAATACAACGCCCCTTGCCGTGAGGCAAGGGGCGTTGGTGGAGTTAAGTAAATTCACGGTAGAGCTTGATGAGATCTGTGATCTCGTACGCCATATCGCTGCCGATGAGCGTATCGGTTATCCAGTCAAGATACTCTTTGCGGCGCTCTTTTTCCGCGTTTTCATCCTTCTTGGGGGGAAGGAAGCGGTCGATCATATCGCGGTAGAAATCGATCTTTTTCTGAATGGTTTCCTCGCGTTTACGAACGATATCGGCAATGGCTTTGGCTTGCTCCTCAGCGGAGCTGCCGACGGGTGTCATTACCACGTCAAGAGAAGCGATGGCTTTGACTGCCGTTTCGATCGATTCGGTTTCTTTGCCGATCTCGTCGATCTTTTTCAGACAGTAATTGACATTATGCTGATTGGTGAACCGAATGCATTCGGGATCATCGGTTTCGGGTAAAAGGAATGCGGTCTCCTCGGTATGGGGCGCGGTGGTTTCGATCGTGTCGTCTGTATGCTTCATGGTGTTTTCCATGGTTTTATCCTCCGAAATGAAATCATTTTGATTCGGCGGACACACAAGACAGATGGTGTTTTCGTCTATGAAGCGTGCCCGTCCTTTTTTGACAAGCCCTTCGGCTCGTTTCAGGTAGGTCGCTTCATACCGGTTGCCGGCTTCATCGACAACTTGTACTGTTTTTGGCAATGGGTGTCATCCCCTTTCTTATTCGATTGTCGCCGGCTATGGTATGCCGACCGTGAGTGATGCTGTTTTTTGTGATGGGTGCCTCCCCGACGGATATGGTTGTCCGTGAGGGTATTGTAGCATAAAAAGAAAGGCTTTGTCAAGAGAAAACTTCAGAGATGCATAAAAAAACGGAATTCTTTACATTTTTTCATAAAATTTTTGAAAATTTTGTAACCTGACGGTGTCTGATTCCGTCTTATAGGGTGAAGGGGGAATTTGTGTGGTAAAAGGAAAAATCATCATTTCACTGCTACTGGTTTTGGGGGTGCTTGCCGCATTTACGGGTTGTTTTGAGATGTCATACGAGGTGATTCACGGTGAAAGCGGAGATATGATCAGGCTGAAGGGCGCGCGTGACACCCTCGGGCAGGGCGATACGGCGGGCGAGATCCGCTTTGACTCGATTCTCGACATGAAGCGTACGATCGAGAACGGCGAACTCAATCAGCAGGAGCTTGGGATCCTCTATCGCCATTTTCCGAAAAATGAAAAGGGACTGTATCCCATCCCGTCACTGAACGCTCTTCAAACGCCGATCCTTCCCGAAACGTTGACGCTTACCGAAGGCGTGTATCTGACGGGGGAGGGATACGTTCTGTCATTTCGCGGTACTGACTGTTACGGCAGTATCTCGTACCTTGACAAGCTCAGCTTTACCGCCCGAAAAGAACGGATGCTGAACGAGGGAAAAGACTCTTCTCACACCGATGAATACGATCCCGTGCGGGATGCCCGTGTGATCACCTATTCAACTGCCGCATGCAAGATCAAAAGTGTTCGGTATACCCTTGCCGATTCCGACGCGTCGCTGACGGTGATCGAGCGGTATTACCTTGAGAGGAAGGCGGGAAGTCTTGTCCCCGATGATAAGATCAGTTCCGACGTGCCGTATCAGGTGATCCTCTTCGGAGAAAAGGACGGCGCCCTGTTTTCGGTATCTCTTGAAGGCTTTGAAACGCTACCCGCACCCGCGTGGCTGTCCCGATTTTCCACAGTCAGCGCGTTTGATGACTTATCAACCTGACTTTTAAAAAGGAGGTTTCGGCTATGAAGAAAAGCATATTTGCTATATGTGTGATCCTTTTGGTTTTGCTGAGTGGATGTGACGTCTCAGAAAAATCAACCGGGAATACCGAACACATTCATCAATGGCAGGAGGTTTCGGGCGAGCATGCACGCATCTGTACAGAATGCAGGGAAAAGCAGTTAAAGCCTGAGGCTTGCGACTTTGTCCGCACAAGCTGCGATCAGCCTGCGGTATGCAGGATCTGTCATGCTATAAATGACGAAGTTGAGAGTCATGATTGGATTTTGATAAGTGAGAATAGCGACTGCTGGTCTACCACCATTACCTATGACTGTTCAAAATGCAATAGGGAGCAAGTTATTCACGGAGATTCAGCCCTGCCAAATCATAGTTGGAAAGAAGCGACCGCGGATGGCAAAACCGCTTTCAGCTGTACACGTTGCAAGGAATCTATCACTTTTATCGCTGAAATTCGGGAATTCAGCTACGCGCAAGACCTTGAAGACTATAAGATCGGCGATCCCGGTGTAAAGCACGAACACTTTAGTAATTGGGACATTGAATCCGAGATTACAGGCGCGATCGACGCTATCGTAAGAGCAAAGTTTGAGCTTACTATCGAATACGATACGATATCGGTTTTCTATGATAAGACTTCGGATATGTGGCGTGTGGATTTTTGGACGTTGAATTTGGACGGCAACAGTCAGTCGGTTTACGTAAACGGCAACGGATTAACCTGCTATGTCGTTTACGGTGAATGATGTATCTCCGATTCCCATATGTCAGACAGAGGAGAGATAACGCCCTCCTGTACAAAAAGTGCTGAAGATCAGTCTTATTCAGTGACAGAGTCTTTCAAAGAACGTATAAAAACTGTCCTCGCGTGACATGGCGGGGACAGTTTTTTTCATAAATTTAAGAAAACCATCTTGAAAAAATCAAATTGTATGGTAGAATAAAAACAGTAAACTGTGATACTATGCCCAAATGAGATAGAGAGTTAAAGAGGACTGTATGATTATCAACGAGAAAAAACACACCGATCTTGCAACGAAGGATTTTTATTACGATCTGCCCGAGGAATTGATCGCGCAAGAGCCGATCGAACCGCGTGACGCCTCAAGGCTTTTGGTTCTTCACCGTGCCGACGGCAGCCGTGAGCATCGCCACTTTTATGATATTCTTGACTATCTGCGCGAAGGGGATACCCTTGTGATCAACGATTCGAAGGTCATTCCCGCGCGCCTTCACGGCGTTAAAGAGGGAACAGGCGCTGTTGTTGAGGTCGTTTTACTCCGTCAGCGCGCTCTTGACGAGTGGGAGGTCCTCACCCGTCCCGGCAAAAAGGCGAAGATCGGCACCGTGCTTTCCTTCGGCGAGGGCTTGATGACTGCCGAGGTCACGGATATCGTGGAAGAAGGCAATCGTATTCTGCGGTTTTCTTACGACAGATCGAAGGGCGATATTTATACCTATCTTGACAAGCTTGGCAAGATGCCCCTGCCACCCTATATCACGGCGCCCCTGAAGGACCGCGACCGTTATCAGACGGTATATGCCAACGAGCGCGGCTCGGCGGCGGCACCGACGGCGGGACTGCATTTCACTCCCGAGCTTCTTGACAAAATCCGCGCGAAGGGTGTTGACATCGTTCCCGTGATGCTTCACGTCGGTCTTGGCACCTTCCGTCCCGTCAAGGTCGACAACATCAACGAACACGTGATGCATACCGAATATTTTGAAGTCAGCGAGGATGCCGCTCGCCGTATTAACGCAACGCATGAGCGCGGCGGCAGAGTCATTGCCGTCGGTACGACCTCCTGCCGTGTTCTGGAGTCGGCATCGACCCCCGACGGCGTTGTACACGCCATGCATGACGATACCGGGATCTTTATCTATCCCGGCTATACCTTCAAGGCGGTGGATTGCCTCATCACCAATTTTCATCTGCCCGAATCCACGCTTCTCATGCTGGTATCGGCACTGTCCTCGCGCGAGATGATGATGGACACCTATGCCGAAGCCATCCGTGAGCGCTACCGTTTCTTCAGCTTCGGCGACGCGATGCTGATCGAGTAAAAAAATGATGAGGCGTTACCGTGCGCTTCAGGGTGTAAAAATATGAAAACAAACGAGAACCGCATTATCGCGATCGCGGGACCGACGGCAGTGGGGAAGACCGCGCTTTCGCTTGCTCTTGCCGAGCGGCTTTCGGGGGAGATCATTTCCTCCGACTCCATGCAGATCTATCAAGGTATGGACATCGGAACCGCCAAGCCCACAGAAGAGGAAATGGCGAGAATTCCGCACCATCTCATCAACATTGTTTTGCCAAGTAGCCAATATTCCTGCGCCGATTACGAACGGGATGCCCGCAGAGCGCTTGAGGATATCCGCTCACGGGGCAAAACGCCGATCTTTTGCGGCGGCACGGGGCTGTATCTCGAAAGCGTTTTGTATGAGGGAACGCTCAAGTCCCCCGAGGCGGATGAAGATCTGCGCCGTACGCTTTGGGAAAAGAGTGCCGAAGAGGTCTATCGGGAGCTGGAACAGGTCGATCCATCTGCGGCGGCTTCCATGCATATGAATAACCGAAAGCGCGTGATCAGGGCGCTTGAGATCTATCTGATATCGGGCAAGACCAAGACCGAGTGGGATGCCGAAAATCAGCGGAAAACACTGATCCCGGGGGCGGAGCTTTACGTTCTGACTTCCTCCGATCGCGAGGCGCTTTACTCCCGCATTGACCGGCGCGTCGATCTCATGATGGAGGCGGGGCTTCTTGACGAGGTCAGACGGCTTTCGCTCGATCCCGAAACCACGGCGGGACAGGCGATCGGATATAAGGAGTTTTATCACTATTTCCGTGGGGAAGAGACGCTTGAGGAGGCAGTTGCCCGCTTGAAGCAGGCATCCCGTCACTATGCCAAGCGGCAGCTGACGTGGTGGGAAAGAAATCCTGCCGCCGTCAAGATCGACATGGCGTCGGTAACGGTCGAAGAAGCCCTTGAGGGCATTGTCGAGGGTTGCTACCTTGTGACATAAATAAGCTGAATGATACCGAAAGGAGTGAGAGAATGGTTGCGTTTTTTAAGGATCTTTACGCGATGACGGTCAATCTTTTGAAAAAAGTGCCGAAGAAAACGTACGAGCTTGTGGCGATCGTTCTCGTCGCGGTGATCCTTTTGGTCGATCTCGGCTATCACCTCTCCTCCGCAATGGAGGATACGCTTGAAACCGCGCCCGCCAAGATCAGCGAGATGCATGAAACGAAAACCCTTGATTGTTTGCTTTTGCGAGAGGAAAAGCCGATCTTTCTGCCGAGTGATCGCTATCTCTTCCTGTGCGAGGAAGGAGAAAGGGTAAGGGTCGGCACAGAGCTTGTCCGCTGTTATGCCGATACCGTGTCCGAAGAGGATATTGCCTCTCTTGCGGCTGAGCTTGAGCTGAAAAAGCTTCTTGAGGGTGCTGCTACCTCCCGACCCGAAAAGGTCAGAACGGCGCTTGAGGTCAAGATAGAGGGTATTATGCTCCGTATTGACCGTGCCATGACCACGGGTAATGTGGCACTTGCCTCCCATGAGGAAAAGACGCTTGCGGCAATGATGCTGCTTCGCGAAAGACTGCTCGGCACACTTTCTCTTGATGCTTTGAGAGAAGAAGCGGACAAGCGGATCCTGTCTCTTGAGGCACGTCTTGGCAAGCCGATTGCCGTGATCACGGCGGATGCAGTAGGATGGTTTTCACCGAATGCCGACGGGTACGAAAGCGTGCTGTCATCTGAGGGACTCTTTTCTCTCGACGGCGCTTCGCTTTCGGCACTCTTTGACCAAAAGCCTCAAAGTCCCGCGCCCTGCAAGCTGATCTTGTCGTATGAGACCTATGCCATTGCCGAGACCGATGAGATCACCGCAAGACGCTTTTCCCAGAATGCGCGCTATCAGGTGACGGCAGAAGGGCTTTCGCTGTCTCTGACGCTTCAGAAGACGGTAGTTGAGAATCAGCGTAGGGATGCCGTTCTCATTTTTTCCACTCAGGCTCTGAGCGAGACCTTACCCCTTCGCCGTATCTTTTCGTTGACCCTCACGCTGAAGACTCATACCGGCTTCAAGGTGCCCACCGCCTGCATTCAAGAGCTTGATGGGGTGTACGGCGTGTATATTCTCAAGGGCTTCCGCGTGGAATTCCGCGAGATCTCCATCATTTACCGCGAGGGGGCGACGGCGGTGCTGGCGGTGGAATTTGAGCCGAAAGCATACCGCATCCTGGCTGAAAACGACCATATTATCATCAAAGGAGAAGAGCTGTATGACGGAAAGATCGTATCCTGAATACATAGAGATCTTAGAACATAATCTGCCCCTTGTGAGGGCGGCGATCGAGCGTGCCGCAAGCGGACGGAAGGTTACGCTGCTTGCCGCGACCAAGACAGTTCCCGTCGAGGTCATTAATTATGCGATCGACAATATGGGGCTTACCTGTATCGGGGAAAACCGTGTGCAGGAGCTTCTTTCGAAATACGATGCCCTTCATAAGGAAGGGGTCGAGATCCATTTCATCGGCCGTCTTCAGACGAACAAGGTGAAATACGTGATCGACAAGGTCTCGCTCATTCATTCGGTAGACTCCGAAAGACTTGCGAGAGAGATCGACCGCCAGGCGCAAAAGCACGGCAAGATCATGGACGTTCTGGTTGAAGTGAATGTCGGAGAAGAAGCCTCGAAGGGCGGGGTACTGCCTGCCGAGCTTCCCGACTTCCTCGCGGCGCTTTCTTGTTTTTCGCATATTCGTGTGAGAGGATTGATGGCGATCCCCCCTCAGAATGCGACAAAAGAGGAAAATCTGAATTATTTTACACAAACCTATCAGTTTTTTGTTGACTTTTTCGAAAAAAAGGTGCATAATAATATAGATACCTATATTCTCTCAATGGGTATGTCCGATTCGTATGAGGATGCCGTTCGGTCGGGATCCACGCTCGTGCGTGTCGGCAGTGCCATTTTCGGCAAGCGCTTCTATCCCGAGGCTTTGCCGACCGAAAGTGAGGGTTGACAGAATGGCATTTTTCAAGAAAATGTACGCAAAGCTTCTCGGCGACGATGAGGATACGGGCGAAGCACCGACCAAAAAGGAGCTTCCCGCACCCCCTCCGCCAATGAAACCCGCAGCGGAAGACTATGATCATAAGGCAGGTGTCAAGACTGTGACGAATCCCCCCTCCCGTTCCATTGAATTGAAGATCGCCAAGCTGACGGCGTTTAACGCGCAGGTCATGGAGATCGCTGACCACCTGATCGCGGGCCGCCCGGTCGTTCTCAATCTTGAGGGCGCGCCGAAGGAGGCAACCAGACGCATCATCGACTTTTTCTCGGGTGTGGCGTATACCGTACAGGGTCAGCTCAAGACTATTGCGGCAGGCATCTATATTGTGACGCCGAGCAGCGTTGACGTCTCGAGTGAGGCGCTGATCGCGTCGGCTTCGAAAGCACAGCCGACCCCTCCCACCACCCCGAACGATACGCCCGGTGCAACGGGCGGCGCGTCTCTTTATGACGGTTTTTAATGCCTTTACGGATCTCCTTGAAGTGAGGTGACGAAGATCCATGTCTGTTTTCAGCGTATTTCTCGCCGCGGGCAGCGCGGTCAGATGGTCGCTTGTGATCACGTATTATATCATTGACGTGATCATTCTTCTCCTCCTGGCGCACTCGATCGTATCGTGGATCCCCTCGATGCGGGAGGGCAGTGTCGGTGAGCTTCTTGAAAAGCTTTGCGGTCCGATCCTTGCGCCCATGCGCGCGCTTACGAAAAAGCTCGGGCTGACACGCGGCTTACCGATCGATTTTTCCCCCTTGTTCACCATGGTCGTGCTTGTGATCATCCAGGGTGTGATCAGCTCGTTTATCTGATGACGGGCAATCTTTGATAAGCTTTTATGACGATTGATTAAGAAAAGGAACGTATAGTATGATTTCACCGAACGAACTGAAGAATAAGACCTTTCAGAGTGCGTTTCGCGGTTACGACCGCGCTGAAGTGGACGGCTATCTCGCTCTTGTAGCGGAGCAGCTTGCCCAGCTTCAGTCCGGCTATGAAGCCATGCGCATTCATCTTGCCAAGACCGAGGCAGAGCTTGCCGAAATGAAGAAAAACGAGGATGCCATCCGCCGCGCGCTGGTCAATTCGCAGAATGCCGCCGCTCAGGTGGTGGAAGCCGCCAAGCAGAAGAGCGCGGAGATCGAAAATACCACTCGTATCGCCTGCAGTAAGGTCATCGAGGAATTCAGAGAGAATATCCGCGCTGAGCGTGAGAGACTCAATATGCTCCGCGCCCAGACGGCGAATTTCAAAAACCGCATATATGAGCTTTATCAGAGTCATATTGAGACGGTGGAGGGTATTACCAAGTCGCTTGAGGAAGAGGACTGGGATATGAGTCCCACCGACGCGACGAGAACGGTGCTGGCGCTTCTTCGCGGTGAGTATGACAGACGCACGCGCATTGATGAGCTTGAGGAGAAGAAGATCGACGAGGAGATCGATATTGTCATCGACCGTTTGACGAAGATCACCCCTCCCACCGATCCCACCGAGCCTGCCGATACGTAAGGCGGCAATAAACATGAGTTACATATTACGATAACATAAAGAAAGAATGGTGTATTGACATGGCGAAAGATTACACAAGCAGTTTGAATCTGCCGAAAACAGCCTTCCCGATGCGCGGTGCTTTACCGCAGAGAGAGCCTGATATGCTCAAGGAATGGGAAGCAATGGATCTCTATCACAGAATTCTCAACAAAAACGCAAACAAGCCCACCTTTATCCTTCACGACGGTCCCCCCTTCTCAAACGGTAATATCCATATGGGTACGACCATGAACAAGGTGCTGAAGGACTTCATCACAAAGGAAAAGATGATGAGCGGCTACAGAGTCCCCTTCACCCCCGGCTGGGACAACCACGGTATGCCCATTGAATCGGCGATCATCCAGAAGAACAAGCTCGACAGAAAGAAAATGTCGATTCCCGAATTCCGTACCGCGTGCGAGAAGTTTGCCGAAAAGTATATTGATATCCAGAGAAATTCCTTCAGACGTCTTGGCGTCATTGCCGACTGGGACAACCCCTATACCACGATGTCCCCCGAATTTGAGGCAGAAGAAGTCAAGGTGTTCGGTAAGATGTTTGAGAAGGGTTACATCTATAAGGGTCTTAAGCCCGTTTACTGGTGTAATCGCGACGAGACTGCTCTTGCTGAGGCGGAGATCGAATACCGTGACGTTGCCTGCACCTCGATCTACGTGAAGTTTGCTTTGAAGGATGCCAAGGGCAAGCTTGACAATACCGACAATACCTATTTCATCATCTGGACGACCACGACCTGGACGCTTCCCGGCAACCTGGCGATCGCCCTCCCTCCCCGGGACAGTTCTGCCATGGTCAAGGCGGCATCGGGCGAGACCTATATTGTTGCCGAGGCACTTGTGGAATCGACCATGAAGGCGG
>JAFVYN010000112.1 GCA_017508605.1 Clostridia bacterium | reverse complement strand
GGTCTTCTGCCGCGATATGGTCGGAAAGAAAAAGGGCTGTATTCTCAATATTTCCTCGATGAATGCCTATACCCCCCTGACGAAGATCCCCGCGTATTCGGCGGCAAAGGCGGGTATTTCCAACTTCACACAATGGCTTGCCACACATTTTGCGGGCACGAATATCCGCTGTAACGCCATTGCGCCCGGCTTTTTGGTTTCGGCGCAGAACAAGGCGCTCCTTTTCAACGAGGACGGCACGCCCACCCCGAGAAGTGCCAAGATCCTGAACGGTACACCCATGCACCGTTTTGTAGATGCCGCCGAGCTTCTCGGCGCAACGCTCTTCCTTTGCGATGAGGCGTCGGCATCGGCGATCACGGGTGTTGTCCTGCCCATCGACTGCGGTTTCGCGGCGTATTCGGGTGTATAAACGTATAAATCAGAAAAGAGGTCATCAGCATGGAAAAATTCATTCCCGTTGTGGTTATCAAGGAGCTGAGTGAGGTCGATACGATCCTGCCAGCTCTCGCTTACAGCGGTATTCATACCGCCGAGATCACCTTCCGTACCGCTTGCGCCAAGGAAGCGATCGCTTACGCCAAGAAGAATTATCCCGATATGGAGATCGGCGCGGGTACGGTCATCAACCGTCAGCAGTGCGAGGACGCGTTGGAAGCGGGCGCGACCTTTATCGTATCCCCCGGCTTCTCGCCTTCTGTTGCCGCGCTTTGTTGTGACAAGGAGATTCCCTATTATCCCGGCTGTGTCACGCCCACCGAGATCATGGCGGCGCTGGAATACGGCATTACCACCGTCAAATTCTTTCCTGCCAATATCTATGGCGGCTTGAAGGCTCTGAAGGCGCTTTCCGCCCCCTTCCCGCAGATCAGATTTATTCCGACGGGCGGAGTATACCGCTCGAATCTCGATGAATTCTTAGCCTTTGACAAGATCGCCGCCGTGGGTGGCAGCTTCTTTGTTAAGGAAGCACTTGAGGCATATCAGAAAAAAGGAGAATAAAGATGAGAGTTGTAACCTTTGGCGAGCTGATGCTTCGCCTTGCCCCGAACGGCTATTACCGTTTCTTTCAGAATGATCAGATGCAGGCGACCTTTGGCGGGGGCGAAGCCAACGTAGCGGTCTCGCTTGCCAATTACGGCGCTGACAGTGTGTACGTGACCAAGCTTCCGAAGCACGCGATCGGTGAGGCGGCAGTCAATTCGCTTCGCTATTTCGGTGTTGATACCTCAAAGATCGTCCGCGGCGGCGACAGAGTGGGTATTTATTATCTCGAGAAGGGCGCCTCTCAGCGCGGCTCGGTCTGTATTTATGACAGAGCGCATTCCGCGATCAGTGAGGCACAGCCCGGGGATTTCGATTGGGATACGGTCTTCGAGGGCGCGGATTGGTTCCATTTTACGGGCATTACCCCCGCGCTTGCTCCCACGCTCGTTTCGATCTGTGAGGATGCCTGCCGCGCGGCAAAGGCAAAGGGCGTGAAGATCTCCTGCGATCTCAATTACCGCGGTAAGCTCTGGACAAGAGCCGAGGCAAGAGAGGCGATGACCAAGCTGATGGCTTACGTTGACGTCTGCATTGCCAACGAAGAGGATGCCAAGGATGTGTTCGGCATCGAAGCGGATGACACCGATATCTATTCGGGCAAGCTGAATCATGACGGCTACCGCTCGGTAGCCAAGAAGCTTGCGGATACCTTCGGCTTTGAGAAGGTCGCTATCACTCTTCGCACCTCGCTTTCGGCAAGCGATAACGATTGGGCGGGCATGCTTTACGACGGCACCGACTATGCCTTCTCGAAGAGCTATCACCTTCACATCGTCGACCGTGTGGGCGGGGGCGACTCCTTTGGCGCGGGCCTTATCTACGCCCTGCTTTCGGGCAAGAATACGCAGGATGCCATCGAATTTGCCGTAGCGGCATCGGCGCTGAAGCATTCGGTCGAGGGTGACTATAACCGTGTATCGGTCGCCGAGGTCGAAAAGCTTGCGGGCGGCGATGCTTCGGGCAGAGTCCAGCGATAAACCGACATAAAAAACAAGACCTTCCGAGGAAGGTCTTGTTTTTTATGTCGGGATCGGGATCAGTTGATATCGAACGAGGCTGCCCAGACGGCGATCTCGTCGTGACGGGAGAGAAAATCGTTCTTCTCGCCCTGGAAGGTAAGTACGTAGAAATAGCCGTTTTCTTCAAATACGTAGTCGGCAAAGTAATACGTAAAGAGTCCGCTCTTGGTCTGGTATTCGTAATAAAGAAGTCCGTTTTCCTTGGTGATATCCTTGATCATGGGATAATTGTCAAGATCGTAATTGGCAAGATAGTCGATCAGCTCGTCGGGGGATGAGAATTCCGAATCGCTGACAGAGAACTTGTCGACGGTAACGTAAAGATCGTCGCTCTCAAAAGCCGCGTAGTATTCTTCGTTGAAAAGATCTTCCGAGAATTCGTTGGTCAGGGTGAGGGAGACTTCATTTTCGCTGAAAACACAGGGCTCGGTCAAGAAGCCTGCGGAAAGGAAGCCGATCACAAGACCGATGATCACGGCAGCCACGATCGAGGTAATGAAGACCTTGACACCTTTTTTGCGGGTCATGTCACGGTGGCGGAGGGTCTCTTCGAGGGTGATACCGTCAAAACGGAAGGCGTTGCCGGAAACGGGATCGTATTCGTTCTGACCCGTCAGGTAAATGTCCTGGTCGCCGGGGTAGATGGGGAGAGCTTCAGAGCAGTAGGTAGCGGTCATTTTGCCGAAGACCACGTACAGCATGGCGGCGTTGTGATCAATGGGGAAGCTGGCGGTCTCGCCGTTTTTGAGGGTACCGAGCAGACGGCAGGGTCTGCCAAAGAGGGTGATCTGTGGTGCGGAAGGATCTTCAATATAGACCTTCATTTTGTTAAGACAGCCTGCAAAATTCTTGCGGCGCTGGATGGTTAGCGTTCTCATATATCCTCCTTATGATACGCAGTGTTAATTTCTAATACAGTATATCATTTCCAAAAGCGTTTGTCAATAGACTAATGACAAAATGTCGACAAAAGACAAGGGTTTTCGCCCTTCATCAGCTGACCGTGACCGAGCTGATGATCTCGTCACGGTATTCCTCATTCTGATCGTAGTGAAGCTTATAAGCGGAGAAGATGATGACATAATAGTCACCCGTAGAGGCCTTGACGACGTGTACGTAGTGCGTTTTGGCGTCATCGGTGGTGCGGAATTCAAAAAAGCACGTTCCGTCCGGGTTTTCGTAAACGTTTCTTGAGGTGATCGTTCCTTCGGGAAGATTATTGACAAGGTATTTCGCAAGATCGCGGATCACACCGTGGTCTCCGTTGATATTGGTTTGTCTGATCTTTTCGATCTGCAGTGTAAACCGTGAGTTGCGGATCACCATCACGTCGCCTTCTGCGGTGCTTTCATACGTATTGTTCAGGGTGACCGAGACCTCTCCGAAGGTGAAGACCTTCTTTTCGGCAGGCGCGTTCTTCAGCGCGGGATCGCTTTCGACCGAAACGGAGGAGGCAATTTTGAGAAGCTCCTCGCGGGAGATATCGCCCGTGCTGAAATCCAGCTCGTAAAAGCGCGATTCACTCTGGAAAAACGCCTTGCGAACGTAGGGAGCGTTCGCGCCCTTATAGATAAAATAGGTGACGCCGCTCTCGGTTTTGATATGATCTCTGGACGAGGCGCGGGTCGTGGAGCGCATGACGTAGAAGGCGTGATCTGCCAGGGTGTCGCCGTCAGAGGGGTTTTTTGCCACGTGAGACACGGTGATGAGGATGTCGCCGTTTCGGTATGCGCCACTTAGTTCCTCGGTATATTCGGGGGGCAGCTTCAGGCTGATCTCTTCGTAGGTATAGGAATTCCATCCGATGAAGTTGATGGGATTTTTGGGGCTGTCGGCGAGCATCATGAGAGGTACGGTGAAAAGGGCGACGGCAAGGAGGGCAATAAGAACGATCAGTCCGACCTTCATCGCGGTCCTTTTTTGCTCATAGCCCTTTTTACGGTGATTGAGGGTAGAGGCGGTGGTAATGCCGTGAAAGTAGAAATGCGTGCCGTTGAGGGTGTCACGGACGGCACTGCCGATGAGGAAAAGATCCTGATCTCCCGCGGGAAGAGTGAGGGCTTCGGCGACGAAGGATTTGCCAAGCTCTCCCTGTACGACGAAAAAGGCGGCTGACTGATCGTTGATCTGAACGGTCAGCGTTTCGCCGCCGCGGAGCGCTCCGATGGGACGCACGCGGACACCGTTGATGACGGTGGTGGCATATGCCGGATCTTCTATGTAGACCGAAAAGGGTTCTTTGGGCGAGATCGGACTCATCTCGCGGCGCAGTGTAAGCAGTCTCATACGGGTTCTCCTTCTTTATCACAGTAGTGGATTTTTCAGTGTGAGCGAAACCGGACAGTGATCACTGCCCATGATATCGGTGAGGATCTCCGCCTCTTCTACCAGAGGCATCAGCCGTTCGGAAACGATAAAATAGTCGATGCGCCATCCGACGTTTTTCTCTCTCGCTTTATACATGTAGCTCCACCAGGAATATTTCACGGTATCGGGGTGAAGGGTGCGGAAGGTATCGGCAAAGCCGCTTTGTAAAAGAGCGGTCATTTTGCCGCGCTCTTCGTCGGAAAAGCCTGCGCTTTGGTGGTTGGTTTTGGGATTTTTGAGGTCGATCTCCTCATGCGCCACGTTAAGATCCCCGCAGTAGATCACGGGCTTTATGCGGTCGAGTGAAACGAGATAGTCCCTGATGGCATCCTCCCATGACATGCGGTAGGAAAGCCTTGCAAGCTCCCGTTGGGCGTTGGGGGTATAGCAGGTGACGAAATAAAAGCCTTCGTATTCCAGCGTGATCACGCGCCCTTCGGTATCGTGTTCGGGAATACCGATGCCGTATCGGACGGATAAGGGATTATGGCGGGTATAGACAGCCGTCCCCGAATAGCCCTTCTTCTCGGCGGAATACTGATACGCGAAATAGCCTTCGGGCGAAAAATCCGCCTGTCCCGGTTGCATTTTGGTTTCCTGAATGGCGAAAAAGTCGGCGTCAAGGGCAGAAAAGACCTCCCCGAAGCCCTTTCCCAGCACCGAGCGAAAGCCGTTGACATTCCATGAGATACATTTCATAACATCAGTCCTTTAAGCGGTAGATTTGGTGAGATTTTTCATCCATCTGAAGCGGTTGATCTTGACAAACGCCACGAAGCATTTGAGGATCTGGTCGGATTTCAGAAAAAGAAAGACCAGCCACGGCTCAGCGCCGAGCGCCGCCGCGATGAGCGCGGAGGGAAGCACGATGAGGAAAACGAAAACAGCATCGTTTTTCATCACGAAAGAGACGTCACCCCCCGATTTGACAAGCCCGAAGAGGCAGGCTGCCTGATAGCACGTGCCGATGATGGTAAAGGACAGCACGTTGATCAGCGCCCTTGACTGCGAGATGGCGGCGGGAGAGATATCGTACAGCGAGATAAAGGGATCACGGAGAAGACGAAGCGTGATGCCTGTCAGAATTCCGAGGATCGCAAAGAGGATCTGCACGGTATAGGCGTATTCACGGATCTTTTCGGTCTTGCCGCTGCCGATGGTCTTGCCCGTGATGATGCCGACCGCCCCCGACATGCCGTTCATGACAACATATGACAGGCTGTTCAGCGTACCCGCTACCGACAGAGCGGCGATCACGCCGTCAAAATCAAGCTTGCCCATGATAGCGGAATACGAGAACATATTGACCGCCCACACAAGCTGTCCTGCCATGATCGGGAGTCCGTAGCGGAAGAAGTCCCGTGTGAGGGCTTTAGAGCGAAGCAAAATATCGCGCGGACGAAGGTGAAGGCGGCGATCGACGGCGAACACGTAGATCACGATAAAGAGAAATTCGGCAAGGCGGGAGACAGCGGTGGCAATGGCGGCGCCCGTGACGCCGAGAGGCTTGATGCCGAGCTTACCGAAAATGAGAATATAATTGAGAGAAATATTGACAGCAAGGGAGATGAGAGAGACCAGCATGCCGATGCGTGCCTTTTCCACGCTGCGCATGGCGGCGATCAGACTTTGCGTCAGACAGAAGAAAAGAAATCCCGCCGCGGTGATACGAAGATAGGTGACACCGTAGCTGAGGACGGCATCCTGTTCGGCGAAAAGCGACAGGATCGGTCGGGGAAAGAGAAGACAGAGGGCGGTGATGACGGTGGCGGAGTAAAAGGCGGTGCGCAGTCCGATGGCGATCACACGCTTCATGGCATCGGTATCGCGCTTGCCCCAGTACTGCGCGGCAATGACAAGAACCGCTCCCTCGATACCCGCGGTGTAGATCTGCAGAAGGGTCTGGATCTGACTGCCGATATAGACGCCTGAGATCGCGTCATCGCCAAGTGTTCCCACCATGACGTTATCGGCAAGGGTGACCGCAAAGGTGATCAGATTCTGCAGTGCGATGGGAATGGCAAGCATTACGAGGCTTTTATAAAAGCGTTTGTCTTTTGTCAGGATCATGTCAGCCTCCAAAGAGTTCTTTAACCGTATTATATCCCATTTCCTTTAAAAAATCAAGACAGTCCCCTGACTTTATCCTGCTAAAAAGCTAAAAACCTCGCTCAAAGCGAGGTTTTTTGAAGCTTTTACTTGGAGGAACGGAAGAGGTCAAGCAGACCGTCCGCAATGAGGATCGCGCCGATGGCGATGAAGAACCAATCGAGCATCACGAATTTGCCGAGGATCAGGAAAATACCTGCCACAATGGTCAGAATCGAAACGAGGATCGGGAAGAGGTTGCGTCTCTTGAGGGCGGCAAAGAAATCGATCAGACCCTTGAGTGCGAGAAGTGCGCCAAAGATGATAAGAACGATCTCCAAAAACTGCCAACCGCCGTAAATGACGATCGCGCCGATGACGATGTTGACAATGCCGTTCATGATATTGCCGCGGACAAGCTCAATGATACCGCTTGCGATGAAGAGCGCGCCGACGATCGTCAGAAGCCAGTTGAGAAGCGTTGCTCTGAAAATAATGAAAAGGACGCCGACAACGATGTAAAGAAGAGCGGTCGATTGTACGGAATTCTTGCGATTACGTTTAGCCATGAGAAAACTCCTTTCTTAAAAGAATCGGGGATTAGGTTCAGTATAACAGAAATGTCAGGTTTTGTCAATAAAATATGAATAATCGGTGAAAAAAAAGAAAAAGGGTTGCCTTTTTCGTGGGCTTGTGGTAGACTGATGACATACTTTATATAAAAGGAATTCTGATATGAAACGATACCTTGCTCTTTGTTTGTTTTTGCTTCTGTTTCTGACTGCCTGCACGGGCAGTCTCACGACCACCGATGCCGATCCTTTGCTGAGCACCCCTTCCTCTCCCGTGATCAGTACCCCTGTGACAGAGGGCGAAGCGACTGAAACAACGCCCGTTCTGACGCTGTCTACCAGTATCCCCGTGACGGTACCCTCGACCCCCTCTCTGACCGTCCCCGTGACACCTTCCGCCACCACTCCCGTGACACCTTCGGTGACGGTACCTGCCACCTCCTCGCCCGACATCCCCGATACCCCCATTGATCCCGATTGCCACAAGGATACCGACGATAACGGAACCTGTGATCTTTGCGGCACGACGGTCATTGTGATCGTGGATTTTTACAATATCAACGATATCCACGGTAAATTCAAGGATTCCGAAACGCAGATCGGCGTGGATGAGCTTTCGACCTATCTGAAACAGCAGAACGAGAGAGATGATCATACGGTCTTTCTGTCGACCGGCGACACCTGGCAGGGAAGCTCGGAGTCCAATCTGACCGAGGGACTGATCTTCACCGATTGGATGAATGCCATGGGCTTTGTCGGTATGACGCTCGGCAACCATGAATATGACTGGGGCTCGGCAAGCATCAAAAAGAACGCCGCGGCGGCTGAGTTCCCTCTGCTTGCCATCAACGTTTTCGACCGCGCGACAGACGAGCGTGTCAGCTATGCCGCACCCTCGGTGACCGTCAAGCGCGGCGGCGCGACGATCGGGATCATCGGCGCGATCGGTGACTGCTATTCCTCGATTGCCTCCGATAAGAGCGCTGACGTGTATTTCAAGACCGGTTCTTCTCTGACGGCGCTGGTCAAGGCGGAAAGCGATCGCCTTCGCGCGGCGGGTGCCGATCTCATCGTATATGCGATCCACGATGGCTACGGCAGTTCCAAATCGAGCGTGACCTCACTTGCCTCGCGCGAGTTTGCCTCCTATTACGATACCTCTCTTTCGAACGGTTACGTGGATCTGGTCTTTGAGGGTCACAGCCATCAACGTTACGTGCTTCGCGATGAGTACGGCGTTTATCACCTGCAGGGCGGCGGCGACAACAGAGCCATCACGCATGCCGAGGTATCGGTCAATATCGCCAACGGCAAGCGCGCCGTTACCGAGGCGGAATACGTGTATACCTCGGTGTACGAATCGCTTTCCGACGATCCCATTGTTGCGGAGCTTCTCAAGAAATACGAATCCCTGATCGCCAAGGGCGATGAGATCCTCGGTCTGAACCGCTCCTTCAAGAGCAGCAAGACCCTTTGTCAGCTGGTTGCCGATCTCTATTATGAGTTCGGTGAGGAGGTGTGGGGCGATGACTATACGCTGGCGCTGGCGGGTGCTTTTCTGCAGGCACGAAGCCCGTATGAGATCCCCGCGGGCAACGTGACCTACTCTCAGCTTCAGATGATCTTCCCCTTTGACAATCAGATCGTGCTATGCTCGATCAAGGGTAAGGATCTGCGCCGCGTTTTCTATGAGTCTCCTCACAGCTCCTATTATATGCACTACAGCGACTACGGAGACAGTCTGTGGTCGAATATCAACGATAATGCCACCTATTACGTGATCACCGACACCTATTCCTCGACCTACGCCCGTAACAATATGACCGAGATCGAGCGTTATCCCGAGGGCTTCTACGCCCGTGATCTTCTGGCGGAGTATATTCGTCAGGGCGGGATGGCATCCTGAGTTCTGATCCCAAACCAAAAGATACACCCCTCTTTGGCTTCGTTTGAAGATGCCAAAGAGGGGTGCGGTTTTTCAGTCTACCGTAATATGCGTGTTGATGTATCCGAGGTCGGTGTTGTCGATGATCTCACGGATCCAGCAGTTTTTGGGATTGGGTTCCTCGTGATACCATTCGGGGGTGTAGTGGAACCAACGGAGCAAGAAGGTGCGAAGCGTGGTACCGTGTGTGAAGACGAAGAGGGTATCCACACCGTTTTTCTCATAATCGCGCCGGATCGTGCCCATGAACTGATGGATACGGATCGCAACGTCAAAGGGACTCTCACCGAGGGGAAGTCTTGCGTAGAATTTGCCGAAATGATCTGCCTGGCGCTGATATTCGGCACATTCATCGGGATATTTTTTGAGCTTTTCCTCAAGCGTCAGATAGTCAAAGAGACCGTATTGCTGCTCGATCAGGGTGATATCCTCACGGATATCGCCGATTCCGAGAGAGCGGTTGAATTCCTCCGAGGTCTCGCGGGTGCGCACAAAGGGGCTTCGCCAGATGCGTGCGCGGGAGAGGTCGATCCCTTTTTCACGGCAGTATTCCGCCAGAAACCGACCGTTTTCAAACGCCTGACGTTTGCCGCGCTCGGTCAAAGGGACGAGGTGGTCGGGCAGACGCTCCTTGTTATTTTGTCCGGTATTGCCGACACTTTCGCCATGTCGGATGAGAAAAATATGCATTGTGACCTCCTGTGAGCTGATAGCGTTATTATAGCAAGAAAACCGTCTTTTGTCAAGAGTAGCGAAAGTGGGAAGAGAGCATATACTGACAAAGGACGCAAGTCAATCAGAAAAAAAGGAGAAATACAACGATGGCAACATTTTATAATCGCGCGACACTGACATACAGTGGCGGCACAACGGTCTCCAACACCGTGACAGGCACGGTCAACGAGACACTTTCGATCGAAAAGCACGCACCGATCGACACATATACGGCAAACGGACGCCTGGTATACGTCTTGTCCTTGGTCAATTCCGGTACGACCTCACTGAATGCCATTACTTTGACAGACGATCTTGGGGGCTATTCCGGAACGGGCGGCACACTGTATCCGCTTTCTTATCTTCCCGACAGCGCGGCATACTACGTGAACGGCGTTTTGCAGACGCCTCCCACCGTTACTGTCGGTCCTCCTTTGGTATTTACGGGGATTTCTGTTCCGGCGGGTGGCAATGCCGTCATCGTCTATGAGGCGGAGGTGACAGATTTCGCTCCCATTACCGAGGGGGCGAGCATCGTCAATACCGTAACGGCGAACGGCACACTTGCAGAAGCTGTCAGCGCAAGTGAGACCGTGACGGTAGACGTCGGACCCGATCTCGCGATCGTGAAGTCGCTTAGTCCGACGAATGTGGAGGAGGACGGTGTGATCACCTACACCTTCCTTGTTGAAAACCGCGGTAATGCCCCCGCCGTCACGACCGATGATATCGTGATCAGCGATATCTTCGATCCCATTCTCACCCTGAGCGCGGTTACGCTTGACGGCGAGACGCTCAGCCCCGGTACGGGCTACGTGTATAACGAGGCAACAGGCGAGTTCACAACGGTTTCGGGAGTTGTCACCGTGCCTGCCGCCGAGATCACGGTGGGGGAGGACGGACGGTATCAGGTCATTCCCGGTACGGCAGTCCTGACGGTCTCGGGAACGGTATAAAGAAAGACTCTGGCCCTAACTCGCGATAAAACACCCCGATCAAGCACGTTCCGGTGCTTGATCGGGGTGTTTTTGTCGGTTTTTCGACGATATTGTCAACCGTCGGTTTCCACCGAACAGCTTGCACAAAGGCGATAGCCCATACCGAGGAGGGTGTTGACGTTGCTCTCGGCAGTGGAGCGCAGATTAGCGGCAAGAGCATGCTCCACGTGCGGACACGCGGGGTCAAGATGGATCGTGCGCGAGGAAATATTGACGGCGATCGCCCGTACGGTGGGCGGCATGGCGTCAACTGAAGGTTGCGTATACGGAACAAGTTCAATGGTACTTTCGGCTTTTTCGCAACCAACGGGTGCGAACAGTGTCAGAATCAAAAGAAAAATAAGAAAACGGCGTGCTTTCATAAAGACTCCTTTCGGGAAAGGACGGATTGGTAAAGGGCAAAAAGACGGGTGAAAAGGACTGAGAGAATGGGAGCGAGAAGAAGTCCCCATCCGCCGAACAGCTTCAGGGAAAGAAACAGCGTGACGATGAGTACCAGAGAGTGTACGCCAAGCTCTTTGCCGAGAATACGCGGCTCCAAAATCTGCCTGAGCAGGACAAGCCCAAGATCAAGAAGCAGCATCGCGATGCCGAGCGCGGTTTTTTGTGAGATGAGCAGGGCGATCCCCCAGGGAATAAGCAGAATACCGACACCGATGGCGGGCAGGATATCGAGCATGGCGGCAAGCCACGCCCACCAGACGGGGTATTCGATCGACAAAAGTGTAAAGGCGATTGCGAGAATGCCGAAGGTCACGCCGAAGAGAATGCCGTATGCTTTAAGCGTGTGCTTCAGAAGACGGGCACTCCCTATCTTCAGCTTGCGCAGAGGTTCGTGAAGCACCGATGGGGTCAGGTTGCTGAGAACACGGCAGACACCTTCATAGTCGAGTGCGATATACACAAGTGAGAGTAAATAAAAAACAAGGGCGGCGATCCATTTGGGCAGGGCTTTGACCATGGCGGCGAGCCATGCGGTGATCCCTTCGGAAAGAAAGGCGCTCGCGCGGCTGAGAATGTTTTTTAACAGCGCGGTGAGATCCTCGGCGGGCATGCCGGTTTCAATGTGAAGATGCTCTCTGACGGATTCCCACGTCGAGATGAGAAGCGAGAACAGGCGATAGACGGTATCGGAGAATGCCGAGAAAAAGCCCGATGCCTCCCTTACCAGGCGGCGCGAGATCACGAAAAGGAGGAGAACGCCAAGAGAGAGAAAAAGCATCAGCAGAAAGAGACGAAGCGCGCGGGCGGAGAGTCTTGAATGCTTTTTTAAAAACGAGACGGCGGGTGTGAGGAGCATCACAGTAAGAAGCGCCGCAAAAAACGGTAAGAGAAGACGCAGGGAAAGAAAGACAACAAGACAAAAGAGGATGCTTGTCAAAAGCTTTGAGGACTTCACTTCGAAAAATCTCATAGGGCGCTCCTTACAGGTTGTAGGCAATCAGAAACAGTATATGGAGCAAAAAGATATCCTATGCGAGAACAGTATAGCACAGACCGCGAGAAAAGGAAAGAGGAGGCGGCACTTTTTTAAAATAATTTTCCCGAAATGCTCCCTTTCGCTCTTGACAAAAAGCCTTTTGTCCCGTATAATATAACAGTATTTCAAAATGGGGAAGGATGTACTCTTGTGACAGATGCAAAACACGTTGCCGTTATTGGCGGCGGTGCTGCCGGAATGATGGCGGCGGGATATCTTCAAAGTCTTGGCGCTAAGACCGTACTGTATGAGCGCAACCGCAAGACCGGTGCCAAGCTTCTGATCACGGGAAAGGGTCGCTGTAACGTAACCAATGCCTGTGACGTTTCTACCTTTATACATAACGTCATGCGCAATCCCCGTTTTCTTTATACGGCGATCAGCCGCTTTACGTCGGACGATACCATGGAGTTCTTTGAGTCGCGCGGGGTCGCTCTGAAGACCGAGCGCGGCAAACGTGTTTTTCCGGCTTCGGACTCTGCCGCCGATATCGTGATGGCACTGCGCCGTTACCTTGAGGAATCTCACGTCAGGACGGTCTATCACCGCGTAGAGGCGATCGAGCGCACCGAAAACGGATTTCTGGTCATCACCAAGGATCGCTGTGTGCCCTTTGACGCCGTTGTCATCGCAACAGGTGGGAAGAGTTATCAGAAGACCGGCTCAACCGGTGACGGCTATCGCTTTGCTGAGGCGCTCGGACATACCGTGACGCCACTTCGCCCCTCACTTGTCCCGCTGGAATGTGAAGGAACGCTTTGCCGCACCTTGCAGGGTCTTTCGCTGAAAAACGTCGGTGTCAAGGCATTGGACGAGAGCGGCAAGACGGTATATGACGATTTCGGGGAATTGATGTTCACGCATTTCGGCATCACGGGTCCTACCGTACTGTCGATGTCGGCGCATCTTAAGGATATCGGCAAGAAGACCTACACCGTTTCGATCGATCTGAAGCCCGCGCTGGATGAGGCAACACTCGATAAGCGTTTGCTTTCGGATTTTTCCAAATACAAGAACCGCAATTTTGACAATGCCCTGAACGATCTTCTGCCGCAGAAGCTGATCTTACCCTTTGTGAAGCTCTCGGAGATCGCGCCCGATAAAAAGGTAAACGAGATCACCAAGGAAGAACGCCGCAGGATCGTGACACTGCTGAAGCACCTGACCCTGACCGTCAGAGGAACGCGCCCTATTGAAGAGGCGATCGTGACCTCGGGCGGCGTGGACGTCAAGGAGATCGATCCGAAGACCATGGAATCGAAGCTCTGCCCCGGGCTGTATTTCGCGGGCGAGGTCATCGATGTTGATGCTTACACGGGCGGCTTCAATCTGCAGATTGCCTTCGCTACTGCGAGACTGGCGGCTGAGGGAATCCTCGGCGTGACGCGGTAAGCGACGGGATTGTTCTACATTATTATTAATGATACTTGATAGAAGATAAGGATAAAATTATGAAATATCAGATCGCAATCGACGGTCCCTCGGGCGCGGGAAAAAGCTCTCTTGCCAAAGCGCTCGCGCGCCGTCTTGGATTTATTTACGTGGATACCGGCGCACTCTACCGCACGATCGGGTATTACTGCGCTACCAATGGGGCGAATACCGCCTGTGCCGAAGAGGTCGTAGCGAAGCTTCCCGAGATCACACTTTCTCTGGCATATGAAAACGGCAGTCAGACCGTCATTCTGAACGGCACCTCGGTAGGGGATAAGATCCGCACGCCCGAGATGTCGATGCATGCCTCGAACGTTTCAAAAATTCCCGAGGTCCGTGCCTTCCTCCTCGATACACAGCGAAATATCGCCGAAGAAAATTCGGTGATCATGGACGGTCGAGATATTGGCACGGTGATCCTGCCAAAGGCTCAGGTCAAGATCTTTCTGGTCTCTTCCTTTGAAAAAAGAGCCCTTCGCCGCGTGAAGGAAATGCGTGAAAAGGGAATAGAGGTGAGCTACGAGGAAACGCTTGCCGATATGATCGCGCGTGACCGTCAGGATAGTGAGCGCGAGGTCGCGCCTGCAGTTCCTGCCGAGGATGCCGTACATCTTGATAACTCCGAGCTGACGCTTGAGGAGACCGTGGACGCGGCGATGGCAATCATCACGTCCCGCACCGATCTCGTATGACGGTAAGAGTCGCCTCGCTTGCGGGCTTCTGCTTCGGTGTCAAGCGTGCTGTTGAGCATCTCGAGCATCTGCTTGCGACAAAGCGAGAGCCGGACAGGATCTATACCGTCGGGCAGATCATTCACAATCCTCAGGTGGTGGAGCGCTTTCGCGCGCGCGGGGTTCAGCCGATCACCGAGGCGGAAGCATTGACACTCGCCCGCGGCGCATCCGTGACGTCCGGTGTTCATATCGTTCTTCGCGCGCACGGTGTGGAAAAGCCGCTCTTCGACGCGCTGTCGGATATTGCTGCCGACAATCCTTACTTTGTGCTTCACGATATGACCTGTCCCTTCGTAGAGAAGATCCACAGACACGCTGAGCGTGAGACCTTACATGACGAAACGCTTGTTGTGTTCGGCGACCGTGAGCATCCCGAGGTCAAGGGGATCGTCAGCTATGCCAAAGGCAGGGTCTTGGTTGTCAGTAATCTTGAAGAATGTGAAAAATTGCTCAAAGAGGGCAATATTTCGAAGGATTCCGATATTGTACTGGTGGCGCAGACCACCAAGCCGATAAATTTGTGGAAAAAAATTGAACTTTTTTTCAAAAAGTACTGTACAAATGCAAAAATATTTGATACAATATGTAGCGTGACTGAAAACAGGCAGGCTGAAGCAGTCACCCTTGCGCGTCTTTGTGACCATGTGATCGTGGTCGGCGGACGCACCAGCGCGAATACAAAAAGTCTTTATGAGACCGTCAGAAGAGAAAATCCGAGCGCCACGCTTTGCGAGTGTGCGGAGGAGATCGAAGGCGATTTTTCGCGCTGTCATGTGATTGGAATAACCGCAGGTGCATCGACACCGAGGTATATAATTGAGGAGGTAAAACAAAAAATGAGCGAAATCAAAGAAATCAGAGAAGAAGAAAATTTCGCAGAATTGCTTGAAAGCTCTCTTAAAACTTTAAATACAGGAGATATTGTAACGGGTGTTATCACTTCGATCAACACCACTGAGATCCACGTGGACCTTTCCACGAAGGGTACCGGTGTACTTAGTGCTGATGAAATGCCGATCGACCCCGAAACCGGTAAGCCTGCGTTTAAGGTTGGCGACGAGATTGAAGCATTCGTGGTAAGAGTCAGCGACCTTGAGGGTGTTGTTGGCCTTTCCAGAAAGAAGATCGAGAGAATGTCCGAGTGGAAGAAGATCATGGCTGCACACAGCGAAGGCACTGTTCTCGAGGGTAAGGTTACCGATGCCGTTAAGGGCGGTGTGATCGTTACCGTCGGTTTCTCAAAGATCTTTATCCCCGCATCCCAGACCGGTGTTGCCAAGGATGGTGACTACTCCGTTCTCGTCGGTACCGTTCAGCAGTTCGCGATCATCGACATTGATGAGCAGAAGAACCGCGCGGTCGGCTCCATTAAGAAGGTGCTGAGCGCCAAGCGCAAGGAGGCTCAGGAGAACTTCTGGGCAACCATCGAGGAAGGCATGAAGTTCGAAGGCACTGTCAAGAGCCTGACGAGCTACGGTGCGTTCGTCGATCTCGGCGGCGTTGACGGTATGGTCCACGTATCCGAGCTTTCCTGGTCGAGAATCAAGACTCCCTCCGAGGTTGTCGCTGTCGGCGATAAGCTTTCGGTATTTGTCAAGAGCTTTGACAAGGAAAAGAAGAGAATCTCCCTCGGCTGCAAGACCGAAGAGAACAACCCCTGGAACATCTTTACGAGCACCTACAGTGAAGGCGACGTTGCCAAGGTAACGATCGTCGGTCTCACTCCCTTCGGCGCATTTGCCGAGATCATTTCCGATGTTGACGGTCTCATCCATATCTCGCAGATCGCGGATAAGAAGATCGCCAATCCCGCTGACCACCTCACCATCGGTCAGGTTGTAGATGCCAAAATTATCGGTATCGACAACGAAAAGAAGAAGGTAAGCCTCTCCATTCGCGCTCTTCTCGTTCCCGAAACTGCTGAAGAAACCGAAGAAGCAGGCGAATAATCGGCTGTAAAACCGCGCAAAAACGCTGTTTTGGTGTAACTGCGCGAAAAAAAGCTGACCAAAAAATTGTCATTTACTGCTGAAAAATATGTCAAAAATTGCCATATTGTGGTTTGTCACAGGAAAATGACAAATGGGGAATAAGGGTGAAATCTGCCCACTTTTCCCATCGGACTGCCCAAGGGCAGATCCTTCCCGAAGCGCATACGGCGGACATTGTTTTTTGCCGCTTCCTCCCGTCACGGCGGTCCTTTGACACGTCGGACGGAAAACGGCAAAAACGGTCGCGCCTTGCATAACGGTGTCGTACACCGTAAATCAGCCCCAAAACAAATCACTCGGAAGACTGCGGATGGTTACCGAAAATTGGATGTCATTTTTCCTACTTTTTTATGTAAAAATGGGAAAAGACACTTGACAAAACCGCAAAAATAGTGTATAAATATTATAGGCTTTTATAGTTTCCCCGAATTGGTTTGATTTGTGGCAACCATTGGCTAACGAAAAATGTGAAAAAGGAGAAATTTTTTCATGAAGAAAGCATTTAAAATCAGTGCTGTGCTTGTAGCACTGGTCGTCATTGCTGCAATGGCTCTTGTCTTCACCTCCAGCGCTGCCGACGTCGGTACGATCGAGGCATTCCAGGAAGAAATTGCAAAAGATGGCGCAACTGTAGTTCTCACCGCAGACATCGGTACACCTAACGATCAGGTTGTATTTAACGTTGCCGGAAACGTTACCATTGACCTCAACGGTCATAAGATCTATTCCGGCGTGACCGGCGGCCTCTTCCTTCAGCAGGGCGTGGCTCTCCCCGGCACTCTCACCATCAAAGACTCTGTCGGCGGCGGCGCAATCATCGCTCCCACGGCTACTCTCTTTGACAACGTTGGCGGCACCGTCAAGATTACCGCAGGTACATATGTCGCAACCGGTTTCGTTGTTACCGGCGACGACAAGGTAACTCCTGTTATCACCATCAGCGGTACTGACAGCGACACCAAGGGTACCTGGACCTCGTTCGATCCCTCGAGCGCTCTCGTTTACGGTTACAGCGTAAAGAACGCACCCTCCAAGGTTGACGCTACTGCTGTTAACTGCGTATACCCCACCGTATACACCATCACCTACACCGTTCCCAACGGCGCAACTCACACCAACATCTCGCAGTATACTGTTGAGACCGACACGATCCACCTTGTAGACGCTACCGCTCCCGGCTATGTGTTCAAGGGCTGGTACGTAAAGGAAAACGGTGTTGAGCAGGCTATCAACTACGTCAACACCAAGACTCACCTTTATGATCTTGAAGTTGTCGGTAAGTTCGAAGCTAAGGTTTACAACATCAACTACGCAGGCGAAGGTTATACCAATAACCCCAACAACCCCGCAACCTTCACGGTTGACAAGGCGAACATCAAGCTCGGCGCTCCCACAAAGGCCGGCTATCAGTTCCTTGGTTGGTTCACTCAGCCCAACGGCGCAGGCGAACAGGTAACCGAAATCAAGTGCAGCACCACTTTTGAAGACGTTACCGTATATCCCGCTTTCGAAGCTATCGTTTATCAGATCACCTACGTGACCTACATCGAAGGCTTTGATGAAAACACCCTGAAGCATGACTACACCGTTGAAGACGAATTCGAATTCGGTAAGGTCAACAAGGTTGGCTACACCTTCATCGGTTGGTACAACTCCGCTATTCCCAGCGAAGATGACGAAGCTATCCCCGGTATCAAGAAGGGTACCACGGGCAACATCATCGTTTACGCTCAGTATGAGATTGTAAATTACAAGATCAACTACGGCGAAGCTGATGAGATCGTTTCTGACTATGCTGAATTCCCCAAGGAATACAACATCGAAACTCCCACCTTCGCACTTCCTACTCCTGAAGTTAAGCCCGGCTACAGCTTCATCGGCTGGAAGGATGCTACCGACACGATCATCTCGATCGTTCCCGTTGGCTCCGTTGGCGATCTCGACCTCGAGCCCGTCATCGAAAAGACCCAGTACAAGATCTTCTACGTATTCGGTACCGGTCTTGCTGACAGCAGCATCAACAACGCTGCAAACGCAGATAAGATCTACTTCACCATCACCGATGAAGTAAGACTTGCATCTCCCACCAGAGCATACTACGATTTCGTAGCATGGTGCACCGCAGACCCCACGGGCGTTGAAGATATCGACGCTTTCGTTAAGGAAAACTCCCTCGCAAAGGACGAAACCACCGGCGAATGGATCATTCCCGCAGGTACGACCAGCAACGTATACGTATACGCTGTATGGACTCCTACCAAGTACGACATCACCTATGATGAAGACGGTTACGCATTCCAGATCAAGGTTGACGCAAACGGTATTCCCGAACTCGACGACAATGGCGACATTCAGTACGTTCTCGATGCTGAAGGCAACAAGATCCCCGTAGATCTTGATGACAAGGGCGTTCTTCCCGAAGATGCTATTACCTATTACACCTACACCGCTGACGCTAAGCTCCCCATTCCTACCCGTGACGGTTATGAATTCCAGGGCTGGCTCGACGCTACCACCGGCAAGCTCCTCACTCCCGACGCTAACGGCGAGATCATCATCGCTAAGGGCACCAGAACCGGCGCTCTCAAGCTCACCGCTGAATGGAAGATCAAGAAGTACACCGTTACTCTCAAGTATCAGTTCAACGATGACTACTATGGCGTAAACAAGGCTGACATCGACAATGCATTCGGTAGCCGTACCTTCTGGGAAGAGACTTACGATGTAGTATTCAGCACTTCCTTCACTCACGAAGTTCAGTACATGATGGACCTCGTAGCTAAGGTTACCAACTCCGATACCGGCGTTACCGAAGAATTCGTATTCACCACGAACGGCTTTGTTCCTACTCAGTGGTTCGTTAAGGTTGACTCGATGCCTTCTGAAGACGTTGAGATCATCGTTTACTTCGAGCCCGTTGTTAAGAGCACTGTTTATGAAAACGGCGTTCTCACCGTTACCTATCATGACGGCACACAGAAGAAGATCGACATCGCTTCTGTAAACGGCATCAAGCTTGAAGGCAACGCACTCATCTACACCAGCGCAAACGGCGATTCTACCACTGTTGGTTCTTTCGTAACCGCAGCTGACTTCGCTAAGCTTGAAGAAACCGTTAAGAGCCTCAACGAGTCTCTTGCTAAGCTCCAGGCTTCTGTTACCAACGGTGACGAAGCTCTCCAGAAGCAGATCGATGCGATTAAGGCTGACCTTGCTACCAAGGCTACCGACCTTACCGCAGCTCTTGAAGACATTACCACTATCAAGGGTCAGATCGAAGCTCTCCAGAGCGCTATCGATGCTCTCGAAGCTAAGGATACCACCTACCTCATTCTCATCATCATCATCGGCATCATTGCTGTTGGTGCTGCTGCAGGCGTAGTAGTTGTATTCGTTAAGAAGAAGTAATCTTCACACAAACTAAAAAGCCTTTTGCAGAGAAATCTGCAAAAGGCTTTTCTTTTGTGACTATGCCCGAGAAGTGTTATCGGAAGCACAGTCGCGGGATACTGCGATAGGTCAGATTACTTATTGTTCTTGAGGTCGTTTTCGTACTTTTCGACCATCTTCTTAGACGTGACACCCGTACGACTTCTACTCCGTGCATTGAGCTTTTTAAGCCATTTTTCGGTGCTTTCGCCCGTAAATATCTTAATTTCAAGCTTCGCTGTATCATCATCTGTTAATGTGACGAAGATTTTATCAATATATTGGGCTACGAATTCGTTTGTAATAATGCCCGTACTTGCATCCTTAATAGCTGCATCAAGCCTTGCTTTTACCTCTCCGATATGCTTGCGGTATTCCTCTTTGGTGAATAATTGTTCCTCAAGCTCCGCGAGGGTTTTCTGTGCTTCCTCTACCTCTCGGTCGCAGGTTGCGGTCATGGATTTAAAATTTGACGTTGTGATAGC
>JAFVYN010000111.1 GCA_017508605.1 Clostridia bacterium | reverse complement strand
CATCCTCACCATATCCCCCTCCCATCCGTTTCTCACCCTCAGTATATCACAACCCCCACCCCAACGCAAGGCATCTTGTAAAAAAACCTCCGACAGGTGTCGGAGGTTTTTAAGGGTGACGGTTCAGGGGAGCAGTCGGAGTTCGGTCTGATCCTCGGGGATCTCATAGCGCTTCATGGCATTTCGGACTCTCGGTACGGTCACCCGTCTGCAGATATTGCTTTCGTTATTGGTGATCAGTATAAACCGTCTTGTCCCGCCGTCTTCACGGTTCAACGCAAGTGTTGCGTGGGCAGTTGTGCCGCTTCCCGCAAAAAAATCCATGATGGTGGCATCGCGTTTGCCGATCGAACGGATGAATTCCTTGATCAGCTTGACGGGTTTTGGTGTGGCGAAGGCATTTTTTTCGCCGAGGATATCGGCAAGCTCCTCCTTTGCGGATGCCGTCGTTCCCATAAAATCCACCACTGTTTCCAGAGGCTGCAGGCGTTCCGTGAGTTCATTGTTGTGAAGATAGGGCTGCATCACGGGAAAAAGCGCGGTATTCTCACGGTCCTTGAAGCATACCGCAATGAATTCGTGCGTCCGACGGATACCGCTTTCCAGCGGCTTTTCCTTTCTCGAAGCGTCAAAATAGGGATTGGTCTTTTTCCAGATCATCGAGATGAGGTTATTTTCACCGAAGATCTCGGAGCAAAGCCTCCACAGATTGAAAAATTCGCATTCGTCGATATGGATGAACATGACGCCCCGATCGGAAAGCAAGCGGTACGCAAGCTCCAGTCTCGGTTTCATAAAGGCGGTCCATCCGCCCTCGTATCCGCTGTCTTGATAGCCGATATGGGAGATAGCGGTATTATAAGGCGGATCAATCGGCATGACGTCGATCTTCCCCTCGTATTCGGGGAGAAGAGATTCCATGGCAGCAAGATTATCGTTTTCTATGATCAGATGTTTCATCAGTTTCTCCATTCGATCTGTACGGGGCATTCATTGAAGGCGTTTTTGTCGACCTTGGTGCTTCGGCTGATGCTGATCTTGTGAAGAGCGGTACAGTATGCAAACGCCCATTCCCCGATATAGGTCACGCTGTCGGGAATATACACTTCGGTCAGTGAGGTACAACCGGTAAACGCGCTTTTATCAATACAGGTAACGCCGTATAGATCGATACACTCCATGTCAAGGCATCCGCTGAAGGCACTGCGTCCTATCTCCTTTATTCCTTCGGGAACGAGAAAACGCTTCCCTACGGCGCGGTTGGTGGTGCAAAGGATCTCGGTTTTGTCTGCATTGAAGATCACGCCGTTCTCGCTCAAAAACTTTGGAGAGTTGCTTTCAAGCAAAAGATTCTGACATCCCGCGAAGGGATTGTATCCGATGCGGTCGACATTTTCCGATATTACAAGGTTCTTGATACCTTTGCAGTTCCAGAAGGAATTGCGGCTGATCAGAACCACGGTATCGGGAAGCACCAGACGTTCGAGCTTTGTGCCGTTCAGACACCCGATCACTGCCGTTTTGTATTTGTTATAGATCACACCGTTTTCAAAATGATAATATGGGCTGTGGTTTTCTACCGACAGCTTGGTGCATCCCGAGAAGGGATTGTTCTCCATACGGATCACGCTCTCGGGAATCACGATCTTCTCTAAAGTGTCGCAAGAAAAGAAGCAGTGCTTTCCAAGACAGGTTACGGTATCGGGCACGGTGAATTCTTTTTCCTTTTTGGCGATCGGATAGTAGATGAGATCGGTTTTCTTCCGACTGTACAGAACACCGTATTCCAGCGTAAAGTGCGGACTTTTGTTCTGAAGAGAGAGTTTAGGGCATCCCGCGAAGGGATTGTTGCCCATCACACTGACCTTTTCGGGGATCGTCACGTTCTCAAGATTTGTGCAGTAATAAAAGCAGTCACCGCCGATGCGTTCAAGAGAATCGGGGAGAATGACCTTTTTGACGAAGGTATTGTTCCAAAAAGCAGATGCGCCGATCGTAACGATACCCTCGGGAACGAAGACGGTAGGCTCCTTACCCTTGTAAGTCACAAGCTCTCTGCCGGCGATCTCAAAATCCGCGGAAGCGGTTACGGTATTGCGGCAGCTGTCCCGATCGGAAGAAATATCAAATCCGTCGGCGTGAATTACGTATTTGTACTCTAAAAGCCCGCTGACAAGCCGCGAGGTGTAGTCAACCCTCCTGTCGGCAAAGCCATCGGTGGTGCCGCCGAATTCCTCTCCCCAGGTAAAGCAGGTAAAACCAACGAGACCGTTTTCCTTGTGGAGGGTGATATCAAAAAGCTCGCCGATTGAGATCTGCTCCGGGAGATATCCTTCTTGCAGCAAACGGTCAACGCACTCTAAAACCACGAAGGCTTTGTGGCTTGTCAAAGGGTATCTGCCACCGCATCTGATCTTGCTGCCAAAATCGACTGTCTGTTCCTCGGCGTATATGGTGATCTCATATCCGTTGTAGCTTTTCCTGTGGACGTCAAGCTCGGTTTCCACAAAGCGCAGTGCCCAATAGAGCGCGGTATATTTCATATCCTGAGCGATCAATTCGATTCATCCTCCTTCATGGCAATCAGTTCATCAAGTGTTTTGGGTGCAAAGCCCGTCATATCAGCGCCGGCATGCAGACTGCGGGACAGCTGCCGCACGAATCGTGTAGCAATATCGTCCGGATTGTTGTGGATGTGTCCGAACACCTGATATCCGCCGTATATGGAGTTCTCATAACTCAATAGCGGGTAGTGGCACAAAACAACACATCGCCCGTTATCGTCAATTCGTTGAAGCTGGGATACACTCTCGAACGCCGTCAGTGATGTTGTCAGCGCACTGTCATGATTGCCGACGATCAGATGCTTTCTCCCATTCAAAAGCGGTAGGATCTCACAAGCAACGGCGTCTGATACCGCAAAATCTCCTAAAATATAAACGTCATCCGCTGATGACACCCGCCGATTCCAGCGTTCGATCAGTGCGCGGTTCATCTCCTCAACTTCTGAAAACGGGCGTTTGGCAAGCATCATAACACGCCCGTCTCCAAAATGCGTATCAGCAAGATAATAGATCAAGCCCGTCCCTCGATTCTTTTCATGATTCTCTCCACCACCTGCTCGGGGGTAAGCTCGCTTGTATCGATGACCATATAGGGCATGCCGTATTTTTCGCAGAAGAAGATCATCTTGTCATATTTTTCCTTGGCTTTTTTGACCTTGTCAAGGTCGCTGTCATTCTCGTCGCGGGACATAAGTCTTGCAAAGAGCGCCCTTTCGTTGGCGTAAAGAATGACGGTCAGTGCCGGGAAGCCCAGCTTTTTGACGAGAAGATCGTAAACCTCGGTGTTTTCCTCCGTGCCGCTCCAAGCGTAGTTGGAAAGAAAATGGCGGTCGGTCACGATGTTGTCATCCTTGAACATGGCATAGAGGTAGACGTTGCCAAGTCCGTAAAACCAGGAGGTGAAAAGACGGTCGGGATCTTTGTTCACCTTATCACGGATGCGGAAATAGTTGTCATAACCGTCGTTCTCATCGAACAGAAAGCGAAGGTTCTTTTCAACAAACGTATAGCCGAGCTTTTCGGCAAGCAGACGGCAGGTCGTGGTCTTTCCCACGCCGTCCATCCCTTCAATGGAAATGTGTATCATTCAGTTTGCCCTCCTGTGCTTTTCTTCGTTTTTCTTACCCTTGGTAAAGCCGTCAAGGATCTCAAGATAGCCGCTGACACGGCGGATACGGGTGATCTCAGAGCTTTGGCAGACAGGACAGCTGTCAAAGACACCTGACGCACCGCATACCCGACAAACGTCCTTCGGAAAATTAAAGCCAAGGTAATGCACGCCGTTTTCAACAGCGCACTCGATATATTCCTTCAGTCCTTCATCGTTGCCGAGGGGCGCTTCTCCCAGCTCGGCGTAGGTGATACAGCCGCCGTTGCAAAGCTCATGAAAGACACCCTCCAGACGGATCTTATCAAAGGTCGGGAGATTACTGTCCACGTTTACATGGAAGGAATTGGTGTAAAAGCCTTTTTCAAAGATATCGGCGTCGGTCGCAAATTCCTTTTCGTCAAGCTCAATGAAGCGTCCCGAGATCAGCTCGCCGCTGGTCGCGAGAAGCGAGAAGTTCAGCTGATACTGATTTCTGAGAAAATCCGAATAGTCACGCATGTGCTTGACAAAACCGACGGCGGCAAGGTAGCATGCGGCGTCTTCGTAAAAGCGCTTGCCCGAAAGCACCTCCATTGCCTCCGAAAGCCCGATAAAGCCAAGGGAGAGCGTGCCGTGGCGAAAGACCGAGGGAATATCGGTAAAATCCTCTTTCCAAAGGTGATGCTTTTGATTGATGGGAAAATCCTCGCCGTTTCTATGGCATACCTTGTGAAAGCGGTCAAGCAGAATGTCCTTGGTGATCCCCGCGATCTCATCCCATTTTCCCGAGAAGGCGCGCATTTTTTCTTCGAAGGAGGCGCCTATCATCTCTTGCTCGGTCAGGAGCGCAAGACGGGGGAGATTGATGGAGATGTTGTCGATATTTCCTCTGCCGATTGAGGAGTTTTCCCCGTACAGATCGGCAACCACACGGGTGCGGCAGCCCATAATGGCGAGTTTTTCGGGATCGACCCCCTGATTCGGGATACTGTCGCACAAAACGTAGGTTGGAATCATCTTTTCGGCACTGCAGAGAAGCGCCGCTGTGAGAAGGTCATAATTCGGGTCTCCCTCAAAACGGTTGACGCCTGCCTTGACCTTGAAAATGATATTGGGCTTGAATACCAGATCCCCCGACTCTCTGAATTCACGTATCAGGGCTTGGGCGAGAAAACGGGCAAATTCAGTTTTGGCAAGTCCGATATTGAGCGTTACGTAATAGCTCGTCTGTCCCATTCGGGTGTGGGTATGGTTGCACCAGTGGATCAGCTGATGGATACAGTCCTTGATGATCTCTTCCGAAAGGGTGTCTTGCTCTATACCGAGCTTTGTCAGGATCTCTCCGAGATCGTTGTCGAAATTGGCAAGCGCCATTCCGCCTGACTGCTCGTTTCCGATATCGCAAAAGAGATTCTTGAGATATTCAAAGGTAGCGATGATCTTTCTCGTCTGACTCATTCCGATCAGTCTCTCATAGGGAAAATCACGAAGGATATCGAAGGTCAGACAGTTATAGGTCAGCCCGTAGGCATCGAGATCATGAATGTGGATAAAACCTTTTTCGTGAAGCTCCCGCCACTCCCGCGGCAGAGACGCGAGGATCTCTTGTTTCTTTGCTCTTTCGCCAATTGTATAGACCTCACCGACGTAGCTGTAGCGGTTGGCGGCGTTTTCATTGCATTTTTGCATCAGTGTAACCTCCTGAATTCTTGATTGCTTGAGCCGACAAAGGGCGTGACGGTCGTGTGCAGTTCTTCCTTGAATGCCCCTGTTTTAATGTAACGAATGCGATCGAGCAGGCGTTTCGGTACGTCGCACAGCTCGTGTCCGGTATACACCGCAATGTCAAAGTCCGCAAGAAGCTCGACAAGGGCGATCAGACCCTCGGCCTGCATCAGCGGTTCGCCCCCTGAAAACGTGATCTTTTTGTTGCAGACTTCTTTTTTCAGAAGATTGGCAAGCTCTTCCACCCCTACGGCGGTTCCCTTTCGGATGTCCCATGCGGAGGGGTTCTGACAGCCCTTACAGTGAAGGTCACAGCCCTGAAAGAACACGACGGTTCTGACACCCGGTCCGTCGACGAGACTTCGGTTGAATTTAATGGAATTGAGATAGATCTTCATATACAGTCACCTGCTTTCTCAAATTGTTTTAACGTGAGATCGGCTTCGCGCACCATAAGTATGACGAGTTTTCTGCGGTAGAGCTTGTCCCGCTTCTTTGGAGTGCGGTGTTCATAGGTATCGTCGACAACGCGCTCGTCAAAGTTCGGGATCTTTCTCTGCTCCTGGATATTTTTACAGTGAAGATAGGGATCGGCATCATTTTCAGCTTTGAGGATCATGAATTCCTCAAAGGAAATTTCTTTGACAGAGCGGATCGCGTCGGGCCTGTCATGCTTGACCCGTTTGAAGTTGCGTACCCGTTTCGCGGCATCCTTGCCGTTCTCCGCGGCTACGGCAAAGGTGATCCATATGCATTTATTACGACCGACATGTCCGCACTTGGCATCGACTTTATAATATCGTTTTGTCATATTTTGACCTCCGTTATCTTTTGTGATCATATTGCATAATCAGAGATCAAATAACAGGACAGTTTTTGTCCTGAATATATATTTATATAAGTATATACCCAAATAAAGGAATTGTCAATAGAGTATATATCGGATAAAATATATATAAAGACAAGAATAAGGGGGTGCTGTTATGGTTGTATTATTGCTTGATAAAATTCTTGAAAAACAGGGAATGAGCCGCTACGAGCTTGCCAAACGCACAGGCATCACCTTTCAGATTATAGATAACTATTACAAAAATAAGGTAGTACGTTATGACAGCTATGTATTAGAGCGTATTTGCATTGCTTTGAATTGTGATATCAAAGAATTGTTTGAATTAAGGAAATAAAACAAAAAAGGTGCTTCCGTAGAGAAAGCACTTTTTTATTTTGTAGTTTTGTGAATATCAACCTTGCCCGTCGCAATATGGGTATGGTGTTCCAAAACGTTAACCTCTTTAACAATATGACGGTACTTGGCAATTTGACCTGCGCGCCCGTCAGCCTTGGCATCAAGACCAAGGAGGAGGCGGAAAAGACCGCGCTCCGTTTGCTTGACCGTATCGGACTTCTTGACAAGAAGGACGAATATCCCTCGAAGCTTTCGGGTGGACAAAGACAGCGTATTGCTATTATCCGCTCGCTTTGTATGGAACCGAAGTATATGCTCTTTGACGAGCCGACCTCTGCCCTTGACCCTGAAATGGTGGGTGAGGTGCTTCAGCTGATGAAGGAGCTTGCGAGCGAAGGTATGACGATGGTGATCGTCACGCATGAAATGGGCTTTGCCCGTGAAGTGGCAACTCGTGTGATGTTCCTTGATAAAGGACGGATTGCCGAAGAGGGAACGCCCGACGAGGTGTTCAATCACCCCAAAAACGAGCGTCTCAAGGAATTTCTTTCCAAGGTGCTGTAAAAGAATGAAACATAAAAGCATTTTGCCGCTTGCGACAAAACGCTTCAGCGTGAAGACAAAGCTCTGCAAGGGGCTTTGTCTTTTTTGTTGGGGTGAAAAACCCAACTATTGACAAAGAGTCGATTTTTTCGTATAATAAGGTGATGCAATACGTAGCAATAAAAAAACAAAAAGGAGATTCTTCATTTACGGAGATAGGTGCGACATGAAAAAAACAAAGATCATGCTTCTTGTACTGCTTTGCCTTGTTCTTCTTTTGCTTTCGGCTGTGGCTGTGGGTGTGGGTGGGGCGGCTTTTGCCGACGACGGTTACACCGAAATCGCATCAGCAGACGATTGGAAAGCCATTTCAGGTGATGGCAACTATCGCCTGACGAAGGACATCGTGCTTTCGGACGGCACGACTGTTGCGAGTTTTTCAGGCAAGCTCGACGGCAACGGCAAGACGATTTCCGGCTTGACGGCACCTCTCTTTGCTTCCCTTTCGGGTGAGGTGCGTGATCTTACGCTGGCAGGAAGCATCACGACCGATGCGACGGGTGCTGTCGGTGTGCTGGCATCGTCCGTGACAGACTCGCTTACCGTGAAAAATCTGAGTGTGAATTGTCCCGTTACGGCGACATCGGCAAAAGGTGTCGGCGGCTTGATCGGCTCGGTTTCGGGATCTTCGGCTCTTACGGTGACGATTGTGGATTCTCTGAATCTCGGAAGCGTAAGCGGCTCGGCAAACGTGTCGGGATTTGTGGGCAGTGTGACAAACACCACCGCCGGCTACTCAAAGCTCGTGTTTGAGGGCTGTATCAACGAGGGCGATCTGATCATGACGGCGGGAGATTCCAACATCGGCGTGGGTGGTCTCATCGGCTTCGGCGGTCGCTACTCCGACATCAGCGTGACCAAATGCTCGAATCGAGGTGACGTGACCTCAAGCGGCGGCGACAGCGGCGCGGCGGGCATTTACGGCGGCGGCACGTGGTCCTCGGGCGACGCGCAGAAGCTGACTGTGCGCTATACCTCCAACTACGGCAACGTCACGGTGCTTTCGGGACGCGGGCGTGCGGCGGGCATTTGCGGCAGAATGAATCGCCACGGCTCGGAATATACCATTGAATATTCGTATAATATGGGCACGATTTCCGCTATGGACGACTGTGCCTCGGGTATTTTCGGCTACAGCAATTCCTCTGCCAAATGTACCATCCGTTACTGTTACAATGCGGGAGAATTGAAGAATGCATCCCGCCTCTTCCCGATTGCGGGACACGGTGCTACCGGTACGGTGGTCTCTAAAGAAAACTACTATGTCAATTGTAAAAACAATTATGCGCAGGAAAACGTAACGGCAACGGCGAAAGCCTCTGCCTCGTCTTTGAACGAATCCCTCCTTGCGCTTGCACAATCGCCCTTTGTGGCAAGCAAAACGCAAAACAGCGGATACGCGATTCTGGCGTGGGAATGCACTCATACCGATGGCAAGCAAGAGAATTGCTTGGGTGAAAGGTGCCCCACCTGTCTATCCCAGCTCATCCTGACCGGCTCGGGCGGTCACAGCTTCGGCGATTGGGTTGTAGATGAGCCGGCTACCGAAACCAAGCAGGGCTTGGAGCATCGCACGTGCTCGGCTTGCTCTGACGTGGAATATCGCATCATCGACGTGACCGTAAAAGTGACGCCGACCGACGGCGTCTATCTCATTGAAACGGGCGGAGAGCTTCGCTATCTCTTTTCCGCGATGGAATCGGGCGACGCGAGTGCCGATTGCTCGATTCGCCTTGTGAAGGACATTGACCTTGACGGCAAGCTTGCTACGCTCAACACTACCTTTACGGGTAGCTTTGACGGCAACGGAAAGACCGTTTCGGGTATTTCTGCTCCTCTTTTTGGGCAGTTTAACGGCTCGGTGAAGAATCTGACGCTTGAAGGCGACGTGGATTTGAGTGCTGCTTCTTTCTCGTTTGACGTGGCAAGAAAGGCGGCCGGCTTTGCTCATACCGCAACCGGCGCACTCTTTTACAACGTCGTATGCAACGTCAACGTCGTAACCGACAGAAACGACTTGAACGCAGGCGGCTTGGTTGGCTACGCTGTAGGCGCTTGCAGCTTTGATCACTGTGCGTATAACGGCAAGTTCACAGCCAATTGGGCGGGCGACGGCGCCGGTGTGGGCGGTATTGTCGGTTGGAGCAACGCGGCAGGCGGCACGTCTGTCTTTACCAACTGCTCTTTTGGTGGCGAAATCGTCATTCACTGTGCGGCATCGGGTAAGGACGGCGGCTTTGGCGGTATCGTAGGTAACTGCACCAATTCTACTGTCAGATTCGAATACTGTACTGCGACAGGCACCATTACCTCGAATACAACGGCAGGCAACGCCTACGTGGGCGGTATTGTCGGCCTCAATAAAAAATCTGCTACCGTGATTACCGAGTGCGCGAACAATGCCACGCTTTCAAGCGGCTATGCGACCGGCGGTATCTGCGGCGGTATGCTCGAAAATACGGTCATTTCTTACTGCGCCAACTATCAAACACCCAAGGCGGAAACGACGGGTGCGATTTTGGGCGGCGGCACGGGCACGGCAACGCTGTCGTATTGCGCCGATTTTGCCGAGAACGGCGAAGCGCTTTGCGGCGTTGGTTTCGTCAAAGACAAGAGTTATACCCGAAAAGAAGTCGCTTTGATCAACGAGGGCTTCTCGCTTTACGGCAAGGAATATATTCGCTACAATGTCGGCGTTGTGGAAAAAACGAGCGGCATCTTCGTGAAAACCTTGGCATCCGATACCGATTTTGTGCCGTATATTTCGATTCGCGACGACAAACTGACGCATTCGGTGCGCATTGTGATTCTGACCAATCTCGACTGCAAGGCAGAATCGGCGAAGCTGACAATTACCTTTGCCGATCAATTAGGTAAGACAGTTAAGAGCGCTGTGAAGCAATTGGGGGTCAGTGATAGCGATTTTACGTTATATTCGGCTGTGATGGCAGGCGGCGAGACTTACTTTGCCGCTCACGGACACGCTTTGTTCGGTCTTGTCATCAATGAGATTCCCGCCGATGTCTGGGAAAGCATGACGCTTTCGATTACCGACAGCAAAACGGGAGAGGAATATATGAAGCCGCATAGCTACACGTTAGAGGAAATACAGCTGACGCTTGACAGCTTGCCCTCTTACGAAGCGCTTGGCACGCTGTCGGGTACCGTTTACAACGCAGGTCCCGGACTTCTTTCGGATGAGAAGGGCTATACGGTTGACGACTGCTATATGCGCGTGATCTCGGATACGACCGAAAAGGCACTTGCCGATTACGTGAAAACGCTCGAAGCGGGCGGATATACCTTTGTCTCTCGGAACACCCTTGATGGGGATACCTATTATACATACAAAAAATTTGCCTCGCTGATTTATCTCTATCACAACAAACGCATCGGCGAAACGCGAATCATTGTGGACAATGCGAGTGATCCCTTGTCCGAGCTTGCGTATGCCTACACCCCGAAATCCGGCGAAACAACCGAGCTGTATCAGTATTCGTTGAACTATTCCAACCACAATCGCGCCGGTTACGACCCTGTAAGCTATATCGAATCGGGTGCACCGAACAACGGTATGTGCTATATCATCAAGCTATCGGACAATCGCCTTGTGGTGATCGACTCCGGTGCGGAGCAGCAGTCAACGGCTCGAAGCCGCGCGGGACTTCTCAAATTCATGCGCGAGATTACCGACACGCCCGAAGGCGAAAAGGTGGAAATTGCCATGTGGTTCTTTACTCACGCACACGGCGACCACGTGGCGCTGGCGGGACAGTTTATTCGGCAATATCATGACGAAATCGAAATTCTCGGCACGGCATTCAACTTCCCGAGCTATCCGAATATGGGTGCGCGTTACGATGAAATTTCCTTTACCACAAAGGCGTATATCACGCAGTATTATCCCGATGCCGTCTACCACAAGCTCCACACGGGAGAGAGCTTTACGCTTGCCGATACGCTTTTTGAAGTGGTTGCCACTCATGAGGATTCGGTGAGTGTCGGCGGCACGACTGAAATCGGTGACTTCAACTCGACCTCCACGGTTTTGAAGATTACCTTTGACGGTGTTTCATTGATGCTTCTCGGCGACTCAGCAGGGGAAGCGGAGGCTTCGATTGTGAATATGCACTCTCCTGCTTATCTCAAGAGCAAGATTTTGCAGGTGACGCATCACTGCTTCAATTATATGAATAATCTTTACCCCTTGATTCAGGGTGAGATTGCGCTCTTCCCGCAGTCGATGTACAATTGCAAGAATCTTGAAAACGACGGCGACAACCTGTACAAGTACAGAAGTGTGATGGAGTATGCGACCGAAGAATACTTCGCACACAAGTACACCTATAAGCTGACTGTGGTTGACGGCGAAGTCGTCACCGAGGCGTTGCCTCGATATGATGCACAGTAACGCTTGACATAATCCTCTCAGTCCACCGCTCGGTGGCTGAGAGGATTTATTTTTTCGTTCTGTAGAGAAAGCACTTTTTTATTTTCTATTGAATTTTTTCGGCGGTTATGCTATAATGTTCTTGTTTCTGATAGAGATCTCTGGAGCATTGCTTCGGCTAAGCAAAGGAGGTTGATATTATGAAACAACAATATCAATGCCTCAGCTTAGTTGCCGGGGCGAATTTAAAACGACTGATCAGGGAACAACACATGACGCAGGAGGACGCGGCAGAAAAACTGCTTCTCAGCGACGGGAGATGTGTTCGCAGACTCATTCACGACGGTATCAAAAATATCGACGAGATCCAAAGAATTGCCGACGCTCTTGGCGTTCCGCTTGCCGAAATGTTAAAAAATCCCCTCGATTAAGGCGTTCCCCATCCCCCTCACGGGGGATGGGTTTACTTATGAGGTAAAACATGCTTGCAAGCCATGAAGAACAGGACAATTGTAAAGTAAGCGTCTCTGCGGAGCTATGATCATAATGATCAAGCCGCAGAGACGCATTCTTTTTTTCATTTTTCTTTTCCGTTTTCATTACCGCTTCGGCATAACACAAATCGGCAGAAGAAACGATCTGTCTGCCGAATCAGTATACCCGCCGATTTTTCGTTAAGGGTTGCGGAGGATCGGCGCGTTTTATTATTTCAAATAAGGATGTTTTTTCAAAAAGTCTTCCTCAATGTAAATCCGGTTCGAAATGGGATCATAGATCAAAACGACTGTTGCGGTTCCGAGATCATTCATGCCGCTGAACCGAACCATGCCGTATCCGTCAAAGAAGTCGATAGCCCGATATACCGCGTAGATCGTCAGCGCCAAAGCGCCAAGCTCCAGCACGGTTACCAGAAAAGGCACGCTGTGGTCACCGAGCCAGGCGTAGATCGCGTTCAGTACAAACGAGATCGAAGCGAGGATCAAAAATACTTTGTAGGATTTTTTGTGTTCTCCCGGATGCAATACACCGTTGGCATCCATCTGAAAGGTTTCAAAGCTGTTCAGAGAATAGTCGATCGCGCTGTATTGCCTCTTGGCACGGTAGGTATATTTCAAGCCGTGCAGCGTGAAGATCAGCCATATGTTTTCAAATAACGTGAAGGTGCTGTAGATCCCGAAGGAGGCAGTAGCAACAATGGTGCAAAGCACCATGGCGCCAATGGCAAGCCAGATCGCACGGATCGTTCGGCTTTGTTCGTTTGCGAAGTCATTGCAATCTCCGATCCACAGATGCTGGTGTCTTGCGCGTCTGATGAAATTCTGCAAGACAAACATCTGATTTCTTTGATCGACGCTTTTTCTCACTTCGTTTTGCGGCGCGGGGGATTCCTTAGCCTGGCGGAGCGCGTTCAGTAATTCCTCGTGCTGTTTTTCCAAACGTTCTCTTTCTTCCTTCTGGTGCGCGAGGATCTCGTTTGTAATATCATACAGGTTGTCCGCCACTTTCGATCGTCTCCTTTGCTTTTTCTACGTATGCCTTGAATCTTTCGCTTCCGCAAATGGTATCCCCAACCGCATAAGAAACGGCGCGGTTTTCTACAACTGAGGCTTGTAAAGAGAGCAGCATTTCGATCGTGCGATTGAGCTTGTCTTCCATCGAGGACAGTTTGATATCCTTCAATTGGCTGATCTCCCGATACAGCGCGGTATTCTGTTCTTCCAAGGACAGCTTGTCAAGCTCGGCTTGCGACAGCAGTCCCTGATAGGCGATGATATCGCTTTCCTTCAGCTTGCCATCCCGCACCGAGGTAGCAAGTTCTTCTTTTAATCGCAGCATTTCGTCTCTCAGTGCCGTGTTTTCTTTTTCAAAAAGCCCGAATATGGAGATGTAATAATTTGCGTCAAAGTCCTTGACATCAAGAGCTTTGCTTTTGGCATATGCCGAAGTCAGATGATACAGAATACTAAGATAGCTGATGAGTGTTTCGAGCTGAACCGTCTTTTCACCCTTGTGCTTGTGATGATTGACCTTGAGCGTATAATCCTGCATCTTGCTGTAGGTAAATTCATCAAGCCCCAAGACCTTTGTAAAATGCGCCTTTATATCGGGCTTACGCAGGATGGCACCGCAGGTTTCTTGGATCTTTATCTCAAATTTCGCTTCAGCCAGAATAAACTTGATAACGTTTTCTTGCAGGTCAAGATACGAATCGTAAAAGGAATTGCTGCGCGCCTTGATATTGCGCTCCAGCGTCAGGTAGCGTTCGTATAGCTTATGATCTATGGCGTCCAAAAAGTCAAACATTCAGTCTTCCTCTCCCGCATGCTGAATTGACGTGATCGGCGCGATCACGTTTTTGTCGGTATGATAATGATAGCATAGTTTTTTCAAGAATTCAAGGTGAAAATCGGATAACTTATGGGTTTTTTGCCAAAAACGAGAATAACCGCCCTCGGCAAGCACAGCAGTGCCGAGGGCGGTTTTGCGGGATATTCTCACACGGGATTGACACCCTTTTTCTTCATGCGAATGAAGCATAGTTCCATGATTTCACGGATTTCTTTTTCGTACTTATAGATGTATGATCTTTCTTTGCCGAAGCTTATTGAATAATGGGCCCATAACTGATCGACGGAAGTAAAGCCCCCTTTATGACAGCCTATGATCGCCATAATGCTGTGGTATATATTCCTATCACCGTTATTATACTATAAAATCAGTTGTTTGTTGGCTAATAGCTGTAATTTTGATACAAACACATCTATAGTACAAACTTCAATTTTTATTTGACTACAATATTATGCCTATCAACAATCGGTGTAAAAAGATTTGATAGGAAAGTATCGCGGTTGGATATTGCATAACAAAT
>JAFVYN010000110.1 GCA_017508605.1 Clostridia bacterium | reverse complement strand
TGTGAACCACGTTGGTAAAGATGGTATCCTTCATCGTGGTAGCGAGTGCGTTGGGGTTCGACTTGTCATTCGTACCGGGAGCAACGCCGAAGAAACCGTTTTCAGGGTTCTGTGCACAGAGTCTTCCGTCCTCGCCGATACGCAGCCATGCGATATCGTCACCGACGGTCCATACCTTGTAGCCCTTCTCCTGAAGGAATTTGGGAGGAATGAGCATTGCGAGGTTGGTCTTGCCGCAAGCAGAGGGGAATGCGGCGCAGATATAACGGGTCTCGCCGTTGGGCTTTTCGATACCGAGAATGAGCATATGCTCAGCCATCCAGCCTTCTTTTCTGCCGAGCCAGGATGCGATACGGAGCGCGAAGCACTTCTTACCGAGAAGCACGTTTCCGCCGTAGCCCGAGTTGACCGACCAGATGGTGTTGTCTTCAGGGAAGTGAACGATATAACGCTTGTCTTCGTCGATATCTGCTCTTGCGTGCAGACCCTTGACGAAATCGGGATCGTCTCCGTGAGCGGCAACTACGTCCTTACCGACGCGGGTCATGATGAGCATGTTGAGAACGACATAGATCGAGTCGGTGAGCTCATAGCCGATCTTCGAGAAGGAAGAGCCGACGATACCCATCGAGTAGGGAATCACGTACATTTTTCTGCCCTTCATGGAGTTCTTGAAGAGCTTGCCGAGCTTTTCGTAAGCTTCGGCGGGAGCCATCCAGTTGTTGATGTTGCCTGCATCCTCTTTCTTGGAGGTGCAGATGAAGGTTCTGCCTTCAACACGGGCAACGTCATTGACGGCGGTTCTGTGGAGATAGCAACCGGGGAGCTTTTCCTGGTTGAGCTTGATCATTTCGCCCGTCGAGCATGCCTCGGCGCGCAGTGCCTCTGCCTGTTCCTCGCTGCCGTCGATCCAGATGATCTCATCGGGGCAGGTAAGAGCAGCCATTTCATCGATCCACGCGAGAACGTGTTTGTTGGTGGTCATGGGAATCTCTCCTTTGATATATGTTTTTTTATTGTTTGTTATGAGTAGGGGATACGATAATCCTTGTAACCCACTATATTATATACTATTTTTTACAATTGTTCAATATCTTCGTCACGGAATTAACAATTCATTCATAATTATCGGTAAAATGACGAAGAAAGGGTGAAATCGCGTGAAATGTCTTTACAAAGCGAAAAAAATGTGGTACAATACCACAAAAGGAGGGATGACGATGAAGCCGAAAAAGACCGTCAAGCGTCAAGAGACCAACTGTGACAGCTGTGTCTTTTACGATTACGATGAGTATTATCAGTGCTATATGTGCCGTCAGAATCTCGATGAGGATGAAAACCTGCAGTTTATGACGGGAACCTTCCGCTCTTGCCCGTATTACAAATATTATGACGAATATACCAGCGTCAGAAAGCAGAATTGAGGAAAGCTTATGGAAACCATTTATACCATACCGATCAACGAGGCGTTTGAGGATGCCATTGAGCAAAAGGAAAAGGGGATTGCGGTATGCCCCTTTTGTACGGTTGCCAAGAAGCTGGAGGAGGATGAGCTGGATCTGATCCTTGGTGCTTCGATGATGGAGCCGGATATCCGTGTGAAGACCAATGAGCAGGGCTTTTGTACGGACTGCTTCGGGAAAATGGTGCGCAGACAAAAGCGCCTCCCCCTTGCGCTGATGCTTGAGAGCCATCTTAAGGAGCTTCACGGCTTTCTTTCGAAGAAGGGAATCTTCGGCACAAGCCCCGAAAAGGCGACCAAGCGCCTGGTGACGCTTCAGGGCGATTGCTATGTCTGCAACAAGGTCAAGATCAACCTGAAGCGCATGATGGCAAATGCCGTTCACATGTGGGATACTGACGGAGAGTTTGTGAAAAAGGTGCGTGATCAGAAGATGATCTGCCTTGAGCATCTCACAGGCATCCTGGTGGCTGCCGAAAACCTGAATAAAAAGAAATACGCGGCGCTGTATGAGGACTTTTCTACCCCGGCCTACCGCTATCTTGAAGAGCTTTGCGGCGATGTGTCGCATTTCTGCAAGAAATTTGATTATCGCTACGAGGATGAGCCATGGGGTAATAGCAAGGATTCGGTCGAGCGCTCGATCCGTTATCTTGTTGGTGAGAAGGCAGAGAAGTGAGTTTTGTAACCTGAAACAAAAAAGACATCCGTTCGTGCTGAGCATGAACGGATGTCTTTTTGCCAAAGGCGAAGAAACGCACGGAAGCGTGTGCATAACAAAAATAGATAATAACTGCTGTTTTTTCGGGGAGAAGAAGCTTTTCAGCTGGGAAAAGCAGGCATTTCCCACCGCCTTTTCCTTGAAGACTCCGTGATGATCCAAATAAGGGCGCTATTTGGTAAGACAAGACGGCTCTGTGTATAGGTGTAGAAAATAACAGCCTTAAATTGTGCAAAATGCACAACTTGATATTTTGGGGCTGACAGGCAGCCGGCTCTTATTTTACGGTAAATATAAATTACTAAAAATATAGAAAAACTAAATCTATGACAAAAAATACTAAAAAAACAAGATATTGTGGGGAAAATAAGTGTAAAATAGGTAAATAAGGATTACGCGCAAGATGTGAAAAATAATTCTCAAAAAAGGAACGCTCGGAAGCGTGTGAATAAATCGGGGCGAAATGAGTGAAAAAAGTGGGGAGGAGGGTCTGAAAAGCGGGAGAAGAGGGGGTGACGGGCAAAGATTTTGTCCTTGACAAAAATCCCTTAATATGATATGATAGGAACAACAAACAAACTCATAGCGAAAAGCCTCTCAAATCCGCTTCGAAAAGCGTTTTTTGAGCGAGAGAACGGGAGGTTCACTCTTTCCTTACGGAAGTCCTGCCGATACCGAGAGAAGCCTACGGGAACCATCACGGTGACACAAGATCATGAGTGACAACAAGCCTTCGATGCTTGCTTTCCCGGCAAAAATCGAAGTTTTCTCTTTTTTATGCTGATCGTATGAGTGTTTCTCATATCCTATGCGGTTTGCCGCGGCCGATCGCCTCTTTTGCCGAGGAGATGCGGTGTGGGGTATGATATTCCGACCTTGGTCGGAAACCATTTTTCAGGAGGAAACAGGCAAATGAAACAGTCCAAACTTACCAAAATCCTCGCGTTTGTTCTTGCCGCGCTCATCCTCATCGGTCCCGGTGCCGTCACTTCTGTTGCATCCTCGGGTGCAACCTCGGGCGGCACGATGAACTCCCTGACCGACCTTCTGAGCGCGATCAAGTATACCGAGTATCTGGAAAAGTATGCGTCGGTTCCCAACGGTACCGGCAAGATCGTCATTGAAGGCGATGCGCTTCTTCAGTACGCCGAGGAGATTACGGATGCGTATTCCGAGCAGTACCTCACCAAAGACGGTGTGTACCTTGAGGACGCATCGGGCAACAAGATCCCCAAGTTCGTCAAGGACAAAGCGTCGATTGAACATGCGGGTCAGATCGCGATCATTCAGGAAAAGAACGGCAAGACCGGTCTTTACCTGCCTAACACGGGTATCGTCGGTTGGTCCTTCAGCGTTCCCGCTGACGGTATGTACAACATCGTGTTCAACTACCTTCCCAACGATGCTTCGACAGGTGAAGAATCCAAGACCACCTCGATCGAGCGTTCGCTCTACATCAACGGCAGAGTGCCTTATTATGAAGCACGTTTCCTGTCGCTGACCAAGGTATGGATTGATGATCCGTCCACCTACGCAAAGGATGAGTCGGGTAACGTTATCTACACCGTGGACGCTTCCGGCAATAAGGTCCCCCAGTTCCACACCGACATCAACGGCAACGAGATCAAGAGTGATAAGGTGCAGGCTCCCGAGTGGAGAAGCTACAACTGCATGGACTCGACCGGTTACGTGACCACACCGCTTCTCTTCTATTTCAAGGAAGGCGAGAACACGCTGGCGCTTGAGGCACAGCGTGAGGCGATGTTCGTTTCGTCGATCGTTCTGAGCGCTCCCATTGCTCTTCCCACTTATGAAGAATACATCGCAGCCCTTGCTGCCAAGGGTGCTGTGGATTACAGCGGCGAACCCGTTCGTGTTCAGGCTGAGTATCCCACCGCAACCTCCGAGAATACGGTCTACGCGACCAACGACAGAACGAGCTATATCACCCAGCCTCAGGATGCCAAGAACATTCTGATGAACACCATCGGCGGCGACGGCGGTGAAAAGTGGCAGACGCTCGGTCAGTGGGTACGCTATTCGATCGAGGTTCCCGAAAGCGGCTTCTACGACATTGTGCTTCGTTACAAGCAGAGCGTACTGGAAGGTACCTTCTCCTCGAGAACCCTCCGCGTCCGTCTCGCAAGCGAAGAAGAAGCAACTGTTCCTTTTCAAGAAGCTTATTATCTCCAGTTCAACTATTCCGATGACTGGCAGGTAAACGGTCTCAACAACGGCAACGTGGAATCGACCTTCCGCATCTACCTTGAAAAGGGTAAGAACGATATCGAGCTTGAAGCCTCCTTCGGTAACATGTCCGATATCCTCCGCCGCGTTAACACTTCTCTTCAGGTGATCAACGATATCTACATCAAGATCCTTCGTATCACCGGTGCTACCCCCGATAACAACCGTGACTACGGCTTCTACGATATCATGCCCGACGACTGCGACGAGCTTCTCGTTCAGGCGGCTGAGCTTCAGGCGATCTCAGACATGTTCGTTGAGATCACCGGCACCGCGGGTTCTCACGCAAAGACGCTCGAAACCGTTTCGATGCTTCTTGAAAAGATGGGCTCGCACGAAGACAATATTGCAAGAAACCTTTCGAACCTGAAGGAAAAGCTCGGTACCCTCGGTACCTGGCTGCAGACCTCGATGAGCCAGCCTCTCCAGATCGACTTCATTCAGGTACAGGATCCCAACACCGACGAGAAGGATTTCCCGAAGGCTGTTGAAAACTTCTTCCAGGCAATGTGGTACGAGATCTCGATGTTCTTCGTATCCTTCACGAGCAACTACGATACCCTCGGTGCAACCGAGATCGTAGCGCCCGAAAACAAGATCACCGTCTGGACCACGCTCGGTCGTGACCAGGCACAGATCATCCGTAACCTCATCACCAACGGCTACAACTCGAAGACCGAAGGTTATTCCGTCGTGCTTGAGCTTGTCGCGGGCGGCTCGCTGATCCCCTCGATCCTGGCGGGCGTCGGTCCTGACATCTCGATGGGTCACGGCTCGGGTGATATTATCAACTGGGCGATCCGTTCCGCCGTTGTTCCGATCGACGAAATGGAAGGCTACGATGATGTCACCACCTGGTTCTCCGATGCCGCTACCATTCCGCTGACGCTCCGTGAGCTGTACTGGTCGGCTGACGTGACCGATGACGAAAAGGCAAAGGCGTACGCCTTTACCGCCGCTGACTATGAGGCTTTCCTCACCTACAACAAGACCTGTCCTCGCGGCGAGGATCTGACGCTTGGTCAGTACGCATATGCGCTGGCAAGAAGCAAGGGCTATTATTCCGCCCTCTACACCGATCCTGCCGACAACAAGGAATATTATTATAAGGAAAGCGTTTACGGTCTTCCCGAGACGCAGTCCTTCTCGATGCTCTTCTACCGCGCCGATATCTTCCTTGATCTCGGTATCGAAGCACCCACGACATGGCAGGAGCTTCTGACCATCGTGCCCACGCTTCAGAAGAACAAGATGGAGGTTGCCTTCCCGACCTCGGGCGGCGGTCTCAATCTCTTCCTTTATCAGATGGGCGGCGAGCTTTACGCCGATGACGGCCGTGAGATCGCGCTCGACTCGAACCTCGGACTCGAGGCATTTGAATACCTCTGCCAGTTCTTTGAGCAGTACCGTTTCCCGATCGCATACGACTTCTCGAACCGTTTCAGAAGCGGTGAGATCCCGATCGGTATCATGGACTACGGTACGTACACGCAGCTCAGCGTATACGCAACCGAAATCAAGGGTCTGTGGCAGTTCGTTCCCCTCCCCGCATATACCGTTTACGATGAAGACACAGGTGATGTTGTTTACAAGAACAATGACTCGGTATCCGGTGTTTCGGCAATCATCATGGTTAAGAACGATGACAGAACCGAAGACAAGACCAAGGCTGCCTGGGAATTCATGAAATGGTATGTTTCGGCTGAGACCCAGACGGAATACGCAACCGAGCTTACCGCGCTTCTCGGTACCGTTTCGAAGCATCAGACGGCTAACATCGAAGCGCTTGAGTCTCTCCCCTGGACGACCACCGAAAAGAACAATCTGATGGCGCAGTTTGAAAATCTCGCCGCTATCCCCGAATATCCCGGAAGCTACATCATCGGCCGTTACGTCAACTTCGCGTTCCTCGCGGTCTACAACGAAAACGCCGATGCAGCAGACTCCCTCCAGAGCTACATTATTGAGATCAATAAAGAGCTTACGAGAAAACGTCAGGAGTTCGGTATGGCTTATTACGAGATCTCCTATGCCGCCGGAGACGCCTCTGACGAATAACCCCGCTTTCTCTCCCTTGCGATCCCGCAAGGGAGAGGGAGAAAAAATCTATACATAAGGAGAGGATTTTCAAGTGTCTAACAAAGTCGCGGATGTAACCAAGACGGCTGCCGACAAAAAAGCTGAAAAGAAAAAGGCAGTATCGAGAAAAGACATGACGAAATTACAGTGGACTCTGAAGGAAATGAGAGTCAATTGGCTGAGCTACGTAATGCTCTTGCCCTATTACGCGATCTTTCTTACCTTCACGATCATCCCCGTTTTCGTTTCGTTCTTCTTGGGCTTTACATCGTTTAACATGATCGAAGCGCCGGTGTGGATCTGGTTTGATAACTACGCCCGCCTCTTTCTCGATGATGATATCTTTATTCTGGCTGTCCAGAATACCCTCATTTTTGCAGCCATTACGGGACCTGTATCCTACATTTTGTCCTTCCTCGTTGCATGGTTCATCAATGAGCTTTCCCCCAAGCTTCGTGCTTTCGTAACCCTGATCTTCTACGCACCGAACATTTCAGGTTCGGTCTACATGATCTGGCAGGTCGCTTTCTCGGGCGACTCCTACGGTTGGGTCAACGGTAACCTTCTGAACCTTGGTCTGATCGACACACCGATCCAGTTCTTCCAGAACGCAAGCTACGTTATGCCGCTTTGTATTATCGTAGCGCTCTGGACCTCGCTCGGTTCGGCATTCTTGAGCTTCATCGCAGGTCTTCAGACGGTTGACCGTTCGCTTTACGAAGCGGGCGCGGTCGACGGTGTCAAGAACCGTTGGCAGGAGCTTTGGTATATCACACTTCCTTACATGAAGCCTCAGCTGATGTTCGGTGCTATTATGGCGATCACCGGATCGTTCGGCTTCGGCGGTATCGTTGACGCACTGGCAGGTAACCCCTCGGTTGACTACTGCGCGTGGACGATCATGCATCACCTCGGTGACTACGGCGGCGCCCGTTTCGAAACCGGTTATGCATGCGCAATTGCCACCATCCTGTTCGCTCTCATGATCGGTGCCAATATGCTTGTTAAGAAATTACTTTCGAAGGTGGGTCAGTAAGATGGCAAAAGAAAAGAAATTACGTGTCAGAAAACATGCCGTCGTTCTGAACCGCTCCGCCGGTGGCGACGCCAGCATTTTCTTCTTCCTCACGATCATGGGTATCTTCATGTTCCTGCCGATGTACTATACGGTCATCCAGGCACTGAAGCCTCTCGATGAATTGTGGGCATTCCCCCCGAAGTTCTACGTCACATCGCCGACGTTCAAGAACTTCAAAGACCTGTTCAGACTGATGAACACCTCCTGGGTACCCGTCTCGCGTTACCTCTTCAACACGGTGATCATCTCTGCCGCAGGTACGTTCGGTAACCTTGCGCTTTCCTCCCTTGCCGCATACGTGCTTTCCAAGATGAAGTTCCCCGGCAAGGTTCCGCTCTTCAAGCTGATCGAGCTTTCGCTGATGTTCAACGCAGTAGCGGGCGCGATCGCAAACTTCATCATCATGTCCGCACTCGGTTGGGTCGATACCCTTTGGGCGATCATCGTTCCTTCCTGGGGCTCCACCCTCGGTCTGTACCTGATGAAGCAGTTCATGGACTCCTCGGTTTCGGATGCCGTGCTTGAGTCTGCCCGTCTTGACGGCGCGAAAGAGCTTTACATTTTCTGGAAGATCGCGATGCCCATGGTTAAGCCCGCATGGCTGACCCTGATCGTGTACTCCTTCCAGGGACTCTGGAACACCGGCTCGACCATTTACATTTACTCTGAGCAGAAGAAGACCTTCAGCTACGCGATCGGTCAGATCCTTGCGGGCGGTATCGTCCGTGCCGGTGCCGGTGCCGCTTCGACGGTCGTTATGATGCTCGTTCCGATCATCGTATTTATCATCTCGCAGAGCCGTATCCTTGAGACGATGGCTACCTCGGGTATGAAGGACTAAGAGAAGGGAGTCAGAAAATGAATCAGAAATTAAAGCGTTTTCTCGGTATAACTGCCCTTTTGATCTTCGTTCTCGGCACGATCTCCTCTTTTGCAGGCTCTTATACCTACTCGATCGACGGTCTTGCACAGGCTTCTCCCGATGCCTACCGTCCTCAGGTGACAGTTACGTCGCTTCAGATGGGTCTTACCGTCAATCTTTCCAACCCCACCGACATCGAAACCGATGACGAGGGTAACATTTATATCGCCGATCCCTCCAACAACCGAATCGTTGTGCTTGACGAGTATTACAAGCTCAAGTTCGAGATCTCGGAATTCAAGAACGACCTCGGCGGCGGCGCTGACGTTCTGAAGGGTCCCAAGGGCGTGTTCGTCTGGGAAGGTCTTGAAGTCGACGATAACGGCGACTTCCACCCCAAGAAGTACATTTACGTTGCCGATACGGGCAAGAGCCGTATCGTTGTATTCGACGGTGAAGGTAACTACGTTCGTATCATCGGTCAGCCCAACTCGGATATCTTCGATGAAGGTCAGGCATACAGCCCGATCGCTCTCGCTGTTGACTCCACCGGCAGACTGTTTGTCGTATCCTCCTCGGCTTACCAGGGCATTATTTCTCTGTCAGCAGACGGTGAATTCGAGCAGTTCGTCGGCGCGCAGAAGGCATCCTACAGCGCATGGACTCTCTTCTGGAGACGTTTCCAGACCGCTGAACAGCGTGAAGCTTCCGAAGTGATCGTCTCGAAAGAGTACAACAACATCACCATCGACGAAAAAGACTTCATTTATATTACGCAGAACTCTGCTGACGAATCGAACCGTGAGGCATCCATTCGTGATAAGTCCTCCGACTACGCTCCCGTCAGACGTCTGAACACCGCAGGTACCGACATTCTGAAGCGTAACGGCTTCTTTGCTCCTGCCGGTGAAGTCGACTTTGCGACCCGTGACTTCAGCGGCGCGCCCACCGGTGTTTCGAACATCGTTGACGTTGCGCTCGGTCCGCAGGGCATCTGGTCACTGATCGACTCCAAGAGAAGTAAGGTCTTCACCTATGATGACAACGGC
>JAFVYN010000109.1 GCA_017508605.1 Clostridia bacterium | reverse complement strand
CCCACAAGCTCGATCGTCACGACGCACTTTGCCTTCACCTATCTGCACGATACCATTCTGAAGCTTGACGAGCTTGGCCACGATGTGCCGACCAAGTACAAATGGCTTGAAAAGTATACCGGCATGTCGGTGCTTGACGTGCCGATGAATGATAAAAAGGTCTATGAGCTTCTCACCTCGACCGAGCCGCTCGGCGTAACCCCCGAGGAGATCGGCTGTCCCGTCGGCACGTACGCTCTTCCCGAGCTTGGTACACGCTTTGTACAGCAGATGCTTGTTGATGCGCAGCCCAAGACCTTTGCCGACTTACTTCAGATCTCGGGTCTTTCGCACGGCACCGACGTATGGCTCGGCAACGCGCAGGATCTGATCAAGGAAGGTACCTGCACGATCTCCGAGGTGATCGGCACACGTGACGATATCATGGTTGCCCTGATCCGTTACGGGCTTGACAACGCGCTTGCCTTCAAGATCATGGAGAGCGTCAGAAAGGGTAAGGGTCTCACGCCCGAAATGGAAAGCGAGATGCTTGCCCATAACGTGCCTGATTGGTATATCGCATCCTGTAAAAAGATCAAATACATGTTCCCGAAGGCGCACGCGGCGGCTTACGATATGGCGGCGATCCGTCTGGCATGGTTCAAGATCTATAAGCCCCTGGAATTCTATGCGGCATATTTCTCGGTAGCGCCCGGCGGCTTTGATGCCACCATCGTTCTCGGCGGTAAATCGGTGATCAAGAAGACGATCGAGGACATCTCTCAGAAGGGTAAGGACGCCACCGCGAAGGAGCAGGAAACGGTCGCGACCCTGCAGCTTGTCAACGAGGCGCTCTGCCGCGGTATCGTTTTCTTACCCGTCAAGCTCGATAAGAGCGAGGCGTTCGCCTTTGTGCCCGAAAACGGCAAGATCCGGATCCCGTTTTCCGCTCTGCCCGGACTCGGCGAGACGGCGGCGGCGAAGATCGTGGAGGTCAGAAACAGCGGCAGTGTCATGTCTCAGGAGGATTTCCGCGTCAAGGCGGGACTTTCCAAGACGGTGATGGAGCTGCTCCGTCAGAACGGAGTGCTTGACGGCTTGCCCGAAACCAATCAGATCACGCTGTTCTGATAGAAAAGTTTACAAATACCGTGTTGTTCTTTGCAAAAAACTGTGTTATAATGAATTGAATCCGGTAGAGACTACCGATATTTTGGAGGATTTATGAAACGCATTATTTCCATTTTTATGGCTGTGATGATGTGCATCGGTGTGATGGGTGCTTTCGCCGTCACTTCCTATGCCGATGACGGCGCGACGCTTCCCAAGGACGAGATCGAATCCACGCTCTCTGTTCCCGCAGGCAGTGATTACGTTTTCTATGCACAGACCCGTACCAACCGTATGGATGCCGCTGAGAAGGACGTCCGTATCATCTGCGTTGCTACCGAAAGCTTCGTCGGCTCGATCGAGAATTTTGTGGCAACCTTCACCTTTACCGACGGCACGACTCCCGTTACGCTGAAGTCGGTCGGACTGTCTACGGTCTTCAAGGAGATCAAGGCATACGGTACAGACGGTAACGTTGAGACCTTTACGGCAGCGGAAGGTACGGTGATCTTCGGCTGGGTCATTACCGAGGTTCCCGAGGCGTATGCCGACGTCGCCGCAAACGCTCCCGCAGTCGCGGTATCGACCGAAGCGGGTGCCGCACCCGATACTGTTCCCGGCAACGATTACAAGACTCCCGTGCTTGTCATGGATGACATCAACGTAGAGACCGACGGTATTTACAAGGACGTTGAAACCGATCTCAACGGTAAGGTCGGCGGAATTGATCACGCTACCTCGAAGGCTACGTATATTCTGTCGGGTAATTACGAAGGCTTTTATGATATGACCATCAGCTACACCGACATGGATGGCAGAAGACTTGCTGTTGTGGTCAACGGTGTGGTCTATATTGCCGAAGTGACCGAAAAGACCTCCGATTGGAATGACGTATCGTATGCCAAGACGATGACGATCACCGTTAAAATGAAGAAGGGCGCGAACGTGATCTCCTTCATGCGTACCGATGGCTATGCCCCCAATCTTGTTGACTTTGATCTTAACCGGAATGACAGCTATACCGCAGGGGATTCGGTTGCCATCGATATCGAGAATTACGATGAGATCAACGGCGCCGCTATCGAAAGCTGTACTCACGGCACGCCCAAGGTGGGCTGGATCGGTACTGACAGAACGATTACGTATTCGATCGAGGTCCCCGCAAACGGCACGTATCTGGTTTCGGTTGGCTATCTCTTCGGGGATGACGGCAACAGAAAATTCGCTCTTACGGTCGATGAGGATCCCACGTTCCCCGTACGGATCGTGAAGAGTAGTTCCAATGATGACGAGACTGCCGCTCTCGAAAGTGCTTTTTATCTTGAGCTGACTGCCGGTATTCACACCGTCACCGTTGGCGGTTACGAAGGCTGGGCGCCCAATCTGATGGGTATGACTTTTACGCTCGTTTCGGCGGAATAAAGAGATCCGATTCCGAAAACAGCTTTTGAAATCCACACAAACGACCCGATCGCGCGCCGCGTCTGATCGGGTCGTTTTTTGCCGGTCGGATTTGAAAAACTTGTCCGACTTTTGAAAATTTTTGAAATAATTACGATAAAAGGCAAAAAAATCGCAATTTACTCTTGCAATCAGGAAAGTGGTGTGCTATAATCAAGTGTATCTTTTAAAAGAGAAATACACAGCCGCCATGAGGCGGCAGAATGGAGTCAATCATGAATTATCTTGACAGAGTTAAAGCGGAGGTTGCAGCCCGCTATCAGAATGAACCCGAATTTTTGCAGGCAGTCAATGAGGTGCTGGAGTCCATCCGTCCTGTTGTTGAAGCCAATGAAGCCAAGTATGAAAGAGAAGCGATCCTCGAAAGACTCGTTGAGCCTGAGCGCATTATCACCTTCCGTGTTCCGTGGGTGGATGACAAGGGTCAGGTGCAGGTCAATCGCGGCTACCGCGTACAGTTCAACTCGGCGATCGGTCCGTACAAGGGCGGTCTTCGTTTCCATCCCTCGGTCAACCAGAATATTCTGAAGTTCTTAGGCTTTGAGCAGACCTTCAAGAATTCCCTCACCGGCCTTCCCATGGGCGGCGGTAAGGGCGGTTCGGACTTTGACCCCCGCGGCAAGAGTGACCGCGAAGTCATGGCATTTTGCCAGAGCTTCATGACCGAGCTTTTCCGTCACATCGGTGCGGATACCGACGTTCCCGCAGGTGACATCGGTGTTGGCGCGCGTGAGGTCGGCTATCTCTTCGGCCAGTACAAGAGACTTGTCAACCGTTATGAAGGCGTTCTGACGGGTAAAGGCAGATCCTTCGGCGGCTCTCTTATCCGTCCCGAAGCGACCGGCTATGGTGCTGTTTACTATACCGTTGAGATGCTCAAATATCTCGGCGAAGATATCAAGGGCAAGACCTTTGCGGTTTCGGGCTTCGGTAACGTAGCCTGGGGTACGGTCAAGAAGGTCAACGAGCTTGGTGGTAAGGTTGTCACCATCTCCGGTCCGGACGGCTACATCTATGATGAAGACGGTATCAGCACTGATGAGAAGATTGATTACCTGCTCGAAATGCGTGCATCCT
>JAFVYN010000014.1 GCA_017508605.1 Clostridia bacterium | reverse complement strand
TTGTGAACATCGTTCAGCACCATCGCTTCTCCATCTACGGCAGGTACTGACAAATTCCTCTGTCCCCGGTCCAAATGTTTTTGAAAGCTTGAAAACTTTTTTCCAAAAAGTTTTCAAATCAACGGTTTTTTCTTGATCTTACCCCAGGGACGGGGGTAGGCGACGGGAGTGGGGGAAATTTTTTCGACCGTAATGAGATAGCGCTCTCCCGCGTCGGGCAGGGTAAAGGCATCGGCAGAGATGACCTTGCCACCCAGCTTTTCGATGCCGCCGAGGGCTTCCTTCAGCTCTTCTTCGCCGCTTTGCGCCTTCATGGCGATCAGCCTGCCGCCAACCTTTACCTGGGGCAGACAGAGTTCAACGAGAAGATTCATTCTTGCCACCGCGCGGGACACACAGATATCAAAACGCTCACGGCACTCGGGGATCTCCTCGGCACGCTTGGCAAGCGTTGTCACGTTCAAAGAAAGCTTTCTTGCCATGGCATCGACAAAGGTCAGCTTTTTGGCGGTGGAATCCAGAGCGGTGAAGACAAGATCGGGACGGGCGATGGCGAGGGGAAGGGTGGGAAATCCGCCGCCGCAGCCAACGTCGATCACCTCAGCACCTGCGGGGATCTTGTCCGCCACCGTCAAAGAGTCGATCACGTGGCGGATGATCGCGTCACGCGGCTCGGTGATCGCGGTCAGATTCATGGATTCATTCACGGAAAACAGATCGGAAAGAAGCACGTTGAAGGCATCTGCCTTGTCACAGTAGCGCTCCATACCGTATGCGGTCAATAATTCCTTGATCAATTCGGTCATAGCCCTCTCCTTATTTGGTCAGATAGATGAGAAGCACCGAAACGTCGGCAGGTGATACACCCGAAATACGGGAAGCCGCGCCGATGTCCATCGGACGGATGGCTTTCAGCTTCTGCCGTGCCTCAATGCGCAGGGACGGGATCTTATCGTAATCGAAATCCTCGGGGATCTTGGTTTCGTCAAGCTTTTCACGGCGCTTGACCTCGGCAAGCTGACGCTTGATATAGCCCTCGTACTTGATCGCCACCTCGGCGGCATAGCACTCGGCATAGGTCAGAGCGGGACGGGTCTTGTCAACCGCCGACAGCACCTCATAGGTCAGCGTGGGGCGGCGCAAAAGCTCGGCAAGGGAGATGCCCGTCGTCACGGGCGGCAGACTGTGTGCCTCCATGATCGTGTTCAGCTCCTCGCTCGGGGAAAGGAAGGTACGTTCACAGCGCTCGATCTCGTCGGCAATATGCTTCTGCTTGTCCTCAAAGGCGGCAAAGCGCTTCTCATCCACCAGCCCCACACGGTGTCCGATGGGTGTCAGACGCGCGTCGGCATTGTCCTGGCGGAGCAAAAGACGGTATTCCGAGCGCGAGGTCATAATGCGGTAAGGCTCATTCGTGCCCTTGGTCACAAGATCGTCGATCAGCGTGCCGATATAGGAGGAATTGCGGGGAAGCACCATCGGGGCTTCGCCCTTGATGGCAAGAGCGGCATTGATACCTGCCACCAAGCCCTGCGCGGCGGCTTCCTCATATCCCGACGAGCCGTTGAACTGTCCCGCGCCGTAAAGCCCCTTGTAATCCTTGAACTCCAGCGTCGCGCGAAGCTGTAAGGGATCGGCGCAGTCGTACTCGATGGCATATGCCGAGCGCATCGTCACGGCATTTTCAAAGCCCTTGATGCTGTGAAGCATTGCGATCTGCACCTCTTCGGGCAGACTCGACGAAAAGCCCTGCAGATAGATCTCCTTGGTATCGGCGCCGCACGGCTCCACGAAGAGCTGGTGGCGGCTCTTATCGGCAAAGCGCATCACCTTGTCCTCGATACTCGGGCAGTAGCGCGGTCCAACGCCCTGAATG
>JAFVYN010000108.1 GCA_017508605.1 Clostridia bacterium | reverse complement strand
TCACGCGGTTATTGATATTGAAGGATTCCGTTTCGACTTCTTCAATACTCATCTTTCCTATGAGGACAAGACCCTGCGCGGACTGCAGTTTGCCGAGGTTGCAGAAAAGACCAAGGTTTGCGAAAACTTCATCCTCACGGGCGACTTCAACACCGCGGATTTCAACGAATTCGCCGTTGTCGGCGGCAATCTTATCAACAACACCGCGCGTTGGTACCCCACCTTCCCCGGCGGAAACAGCGCGATCGACAATATCGTTTTTACCGATCGTTTCAAGGAGATCGCTTCGGGCACGGTAACACAGAGCTATTCCGACCACTATATGCTTTGGGCGGAGTTCGAGATCAACTAATACATATACAAGACAGGACAGAGAGCAAACACGTTCTCTGTCCTGTTTTTTATTCGATCACATCGCGTTTGATGAGTTCTTTTACTTCGCCGTCTATCTCAATAGTGGCAAGATCTACACCATCCGCGGCACTTTGACTTATGTTTTCAAGCATCAGTCTGTCGATGACCGTATCGCTGCTGATCTTCAATAGGGGCGCAGCCGTGGCATGCTCCTCACGGCGGTAAATATCGCGTATGACAACATTTCCGCAACGGGCACCGCACTCAAACTCTATGATCGCGCGGGAGTCCACGTTCTTCTCCCACATACGGAAGCAGCCCTCGCCAAGAGGGGTGTAGCTTTTGCGCGCACCAAAGTTTTCAAGAGTGACGTTGTCAAACCAAACCTTGCCCGGGCGCTTGTTGTGATTGGAGATAACAATTGCATTATGGCGGTAATCGCCGTAAACGCCGTCAACGCGGACGTTGCAGAGCTTGTATCCTTCACCCGAGAGCAATCGGACTCCCGAAAAACCGTTGATCGCGGTAATATTGTGAATGTAAACGTTTTCGATATCACCGAGAGATATTTCGGCGTGGGGCTCGTCATAAGTGGTGAGCGACACAAGATCGTCATTTGTGGTGCCGCAAAGGTTTTCGATCACGCCGTCACGCGCGGGACCGTTGATGTGCACGCCGTCGGTCGTGCCGAAATGCCAGTTATAATCAAAGAAAATATCACGGGTCACAAAGCCTCGGACATCGCCGATCTGAATGCCGTAGCTGACGGGATTTCGCACGGTCAGACCTGTCAGCATAATACGATCAACGTGTGCAAAACGCATCAGCTTACCCTTGAAGAGCTCGGGGCTATAGGGGTCATCAAGTCTGTGCCGGGCTTCGTATTCTCCGTCAAGCCCCATCTCGTCGCAATTACCGTCCCAGATACCGCCGATGATCTCGATGTTCTCGTCGCGTCCGCCACCGGCAAAATGCTCGTTTTCAATAAGAGCGCAGCGTGAAAGAGGGGCGGCAAGGAGTTTTGCGCCGGGGGAAAGGATGAAGCGGGTGTTGGAGTGAATGATCAGGGTTTTGCTGATGAGATACGTGCCCGGCTTGTCAATGGTGACAATGCCGCAGCCGTCAAGCATCGCCTGTATGGCGAGGGTATCGTTGTGTTTGCCGTCTCCGTAAATCATTTTACTTTGCAAGTGCAGCCTTCTTTGCCTCGACCTCGTCTGCAAGGTGGCGGGCTACCTTTGCGGCGTGGCAGAGGGCGGACTGCATAAGCTCTTTTGTGGGGAATCTGTCATAGAAATGGAGTACCTCGAGGTTCATGTTTCCCTCATATCCGATCTCTGCAAGTGCGGAGGTGATGGCATTCCAATCGTGTTTGCCCATATAGGGGAGCCAATGCTTGTCGGCCTTATTATCGGTGTCCTGAATATGGAGCATAGTGAGCTTGTCCTTCGACATTCCGCGGATGAATTCTGCGGGATCAACGCCTACGACTGCGGCGTGTCCGACGTCACAGCAGGTGACGAAAACGTCGCTGTTAAAGGAATCGCGATATGCGTTCATCTCTTCTGCGGTACCGAGAACGCCGACATAGTTATAGTTTCCGTTAGGCTTCTTGTGGAAGAGGTTTTCCATACCGATCTTGAGGTTGAGCTTTTCCGCGATCGGAATGAGATCCGAGAAGAAGGGGCGGTTATATGCGTAAACGTCGAAATCGTCATCCTCGGGGATGCCGTACTTTACGGTATGAACAACGATCTGGGGAATGCCCATCCAGGAAGCAAATTCAAGGCTGCGAAGGAGGTTGTT
>JAFVYN010000107.1 GCA_017508605.1 Clostridia bacterium | reverse complement strand
GGTTCGTGAGCGCGGTATCGGGATAGGAAAAAACAGCCGCGGTATCCGAAAAAGCGCCATCGGGCGCTGTTATCGGCGCGGTATAGACAAAGGACACAGCGGGATGCTTCGGATATTCATGCCAATAATGTAAGATATCCGAGGGCTTCTGCCCTTCCTTGAATTCGTAATATGCCAAAACGGTATCAAAGCCTCCGCTTTGTGCGGCGGCGATCGCCTTGGTGATGCTCTGTCGGTACATCGTACCCGGTTCACGGAGAACGCAGGAGAGATCGGCAAAGCAAGGCGTGATGAGATTGCCCCCCGCGTTGACGATCCGAACCGTCCCATTGACGGTCTCTCTTCCGATGGCGGGCGCGACCCGTTCGATCACAGCCGACTCGCCATTCTCCGCCACTTGAAGAAGCATGTCGGCATCCACCACGGTATGTAAATGCGAACGCACGATGCGTCCGTTCTGGATCAGTATGTACTGTGCCATCGTCTTCCTTTCTTATCGTGTTCTCTGATCTTGTTTGTATTGTTACCCTATCTTGTACGCTTTCATCCGCCCTCAGCCCTCGAAAGTGTATCCCCGTCCGCGATGGGAGACAATAAAGCGCATGCCGAAACGGTGATCAAGCTTTCTTCGAAGTGCGTTTACCGTGACAGCCACCGAATTTCCGTAAGATCCATCCTCCCGCGCCCTGACCGACATCACCGCTCTCAGCTCCTCCTCGGACACGATTTCGCCCCGCCTTTCAAAAAGGCAGGAAAAGAGGCGAAACTCCCCCGACGTAAGGGGGATCACATCTTCCCCATAGGAAACCGCACCGTCAAGCAGTGAAAAAGCGCGCTCGTCAATTGCTTTGTCATCCAGCCCATCACGTTTGACAACCGCAGGTTGACATTCATCCATACCCAAACGCTCCCGACAGAGCGTGATCAAAGCATCCTGCTCAAAGGGGCGAAGGAGATCAGGGCTTGTAAAGACGGTTTCCGAGACCGTTACCGAGGGGCCCTTGACAGCTGTCTCGGTGTCAAGATCGACAACGGTAAGCCTTGCCTCCTCGGGCGGCACGACCGAAAAGCCATATTCTGAAAACAAGCTTTCGAGAAAGTGAAAAAGTGCTTGGTTTTTCGTCAGTACCGCGATCATGTCAGGTCCTCGAGATCGAAGATACCCTCAGCATTCACCGCGCCGTCGGGAAGCACGCTTCTGACGTAGTGCCGCATTCCCTCCTTGCCGTGATAGAGCGTCAGCTCTGTGCCGAGCTTTGCTTCGTGCAGATAACCAATCGAAAAAGACGTCACGACAGAATGCTCGATACCGGGAATAAAATCGGCAAGCATATCGGGGTAGTTGGTGTTATTCATATGACCGTTGATGTCAATATCGCTGTTATAAATACGGCGCTTTCCCATTTCCATAAGCACAAGCTCCTTGGGAAAACGGATGTGAGCGGGGATCTCCAAAGGGTATTCCTCAATGGATTCCACTGGAAGCGAAACGTCCCTGACACGGCAGAGCCGTCCGGTCTCAAGGTCGATGAGCGCCCAGAGAGAAACCAGCTTTCCGACGGTCTCGCCGCCAATGGTCAGCTCACCGCAGCGGTAAAAGGAAGCCGCCTTGCCGCCTCCCGCCCAGGTAGTTGCCACCACGTTTTCAAAGGCTTTGATCGGACGGATAAGCTCCATCGAAGCGCGGCTCAGAAGGAAGGCTTTCTTCTCCTCATAGCGCAATTCATCGAGCGTGGGATGGGTTTCCTCAAACTGAAGATTTGCCGCCTCGTGGAGATAACGGAGCGCCGTAGAAGGATACAGATTACCGTTCTTGTCGGTATCGTGTGAATTGACTTGAAAAGGGGTAGAAAACTTTGGCATAAGCGTACCTCAGGATAGATTTATACTTTTATTATACCTTGCTACCCCTTTAAAATCAAGCGTTTTTCTATTTTTTCTCCGTCTGATACGTCAAGTTTTCTTTATGTATCAGACGAAAAACTCAGCCGATCACCGAATTGTCATTCTTCACCTGATACGCCTGATGCGCATCGCTGAGCCCGAAAGAGATCGTGATCGCATCGTCGACACGACGCATCAGCTTATCGTCAAGATGTCCCATCTTTTCCTTCAAGCGTCTCTTGTCGAGTGTTCGGATCTGCTCTAATAAAATCACCGAGTCCTTTGCAAGCCCGAGAACGTCACCATCCACCGTTTCGCTTCTTAAAACGTCGATGTGTGTGGGCAACTTGTTTTTCCCGAGGCGCGAAGTGATCGCCGCCGCGATAACGGTGGGACTGTATCGGTTGCCGATGTCATTCTGCACGATGAGGACGGGACGAAGTCCGCCCTGCTCACTGCCGACTACCGGGCTGAGATCGGCATAAAAGATATCTCCGCGTTTGATCGTCATGTGATTCATCCTTTCTCATATCACTCGTAAAACGTTTTTCACGTCCATCCATAGTGTTACCAATTTCCGCATGCGGTAATCATGGCAAACCTTGGAGCGTGTTTTTTTACACACCCCTAACAGTATATGAAGAAAATAAGAATCGACTCCATCAAAGAACGCAAGACCCGTGTTTGTCAACCGATAGTTGCTAATTGCAACCGTAGGTTGTCATTTTCACAAAAAAGATCCCATTCAAGAAGATCTTGAATGGGATCTCAGTGTTACAGAAGATGCTTGTTGGCTTCGGTTCTGAAAACAGGATAGCCCGCGGCTTCATGCGCCGCAAACAGCTCATCGCACATTCTGACGATGTCATCGGGGCAAAGCTGAGCGCCGGTGTGAGGATCAAGCATTGCCGCCTGATAGACATGCTCCATTTTGCCGGTACGCGCCGCCTCAATGGTCAGAAGCTGACAGTTGATATTGGTCATATTCATTGCCGCAAGCTGAACCGGAAGTCTGCCGACGTGTGTCGGGTGAATGCCGTAGTTATCAACGAGGCAGGGTACTTCCACACACGCCTCATACGGCAGATTTTCGATCATGCCGCAGTTCAGCACGTTGCCGCCGATCTTATAGGGATTGCCCGTCTCGAGTGCTTCCATGATGCGCGAGGCATACTCCGACGAGCGTGTGTGGGTCACGTTACCGCTTGCCATGATTTCATCGCGCTGTTTTGCCCAATTCGCGATCTGTTCTACACAGCGGCGGGGATATTCATCGAGAGGAATGTTGAATTTCTCGATCAGATCGGGGCGGTCGGGCTTCAGATAGAAGCAGTTGTACTCCGCGTTGTGTTCGCTCGACTCAGTGCAGTAATAGCCAAGCTTTTCGATATAGTCAAAACGAACCATATCCCAATGCTTTTCCTTTGCATTCATTTCCTTGGCACGGCGTCTGATTTCAGGATACAGGTCATTGCCATCCTTATCATAGATCTCAAGCAACCAGCCCATGTGATTGATACCCGCGATCAGCTCTTTTCTGCCTTCAAGCTTGTCCTGCATACCGAGATGATGCAGAAGTCCGCCCGAACAGTGCTGTACCGAATGACAAAGACCAACGGTCTTGACAGCGGTGTAGCGCTGCATATAGCCCGACAGGATCGCCATCGGATTGGTATAGTTGAGGAAATACGCATCGGGACAGACCTCTTCCATATCCTCCGCAAAGCTCTTCATGACGGCGATGGTACGCAGACCGCGGAAGATACCGCCGATGCCGAGGGTATCGCCGATTGTCTGGCGAAGACCGAATTTCTTCGGGATCTCGAAGTCGATGACCGTACAAGGCTCGTAGCCGCCCACCTGAATGGCATTGACAACGTAATTCGCCCCACGAAGCGCGTCCTTTCTCTCGGAAAGTCCGAGATACTTCTTGACGGTTGCTCTGTTTTCGTTAATATTACGATTAAGTGCGGTGATCAGAAGATAGCTTTCCTCAAGACGCTGTGCGTCGATGTCGTAAAGCGCGATCTCAATATCGTGAAAGCAGTCAGTCAGCATCGTATCGCCAAGCACGTTTTTGGCAAAGACGGTACTGCCTGCGCCCATAAATGTGATTTTTGCCATAGTATGTCCCTTTCTGAATCAAAAGAATGAAAAAGGTTGTTGCCAGCATACGCTATGCAACAACCTTTTTGTCATGCGGATTAGCCGGTGATACCGGAACGTTCAATACCCTGGATCAGATATCTCTGACAGAAGAGGTAAACCACGATAAGCGGTGCCATAACCATCAGGGAGACTGTGTTCTTGAATGCAGAGGTGAAGAGCGAACCGCCTGCGGCTTCGGTATACGACTTGAAGATCGAAGGAATACCGTAGATCGTCGGGAATGTTGCATAATCTCTTACCGTGGGGAAGAAGATGGTAACGTAGAAGTTATCGGTCCACTGCCACGAGAATGCGAAGAGGAATACCGTGATCATCATGGGGATCGAGAGAGGCAGAATGATCTGGAAGAAGGTTCTGAAAATGCCCGATCCGTCAATGTAAGCCGATTCCTCAAGCTCGTCGGGAATGTTCTTGAAGAACTGACGGAGCATGAAGATGAAGAGGCCGTTCTTGAATGCCAAGCCGGTCATTGAAAGAATGACCATGGGCCAATAGGTATTGAGCAGGTTTGCGGGAGTACCGCCAAGAAGCTTGATGATACCAACGTTGAAGACACCGATATCGAAGTTCTTGAAGAGCATCGTCATGACGCTTCGAAGGATCTGATGCGGTACGACCATCGTGAAGATGACGCAGAAGAAGACGACGCTGTTACCCTTGAATTTGTACTTGGCAAGACCGTACGCGATAATGCAGCAAGAGAACATCTGAACCAGTGCCGCGACAAGCGATACGCCGGCGGTACGGAAGAGTGCGTCAAAATAGCTGTTTTCGGTGATAATGGCTTTATACGTATCAAGAGTGGGGTTTCTCGAGATCAGCTTGACCGTTACGTCAGCGAAGTCTTCAGGAGACATGAACGAGCCTGCGATCTTGGTGATAAAGGGGTACAAAATGATGTAGGAAATACCAAGCAAAAGTACGATACGGAAGATAACGAAAACCACGGTTCCGAGGAACTTGAGGGAGAGATATTTGATTTTTAATCTCTCCCAGAGGTCAGTTCTCTCAAATTCAACGCGAATTTTGTTTTTGCTTTCCTTCGTAACCTTCGTGACATTCTGAGTTTCGTTTGTCATGTTAGGTCACCCGTCCTTTCTCTGATAGAAGATGTACATCGACATGACGCCTGCGACAGCGGCTACAAGCAGAATGACAAGAACGAAGTAGATCCATGCCATCGTGGTTGCCTCGGCAGACTTTTGAGTAAAGGTCTGCGTAATGTAGGACATAACCGAGTTCGAAGCCGAGGTAAAGGAGTCGATGATCGTATACACGGCATTAACCAGAATCATGGGCGAGATCATCGGGAAGGTGATCTTCCAGAAGGTTTCCCAACCGGTAGCGCCGTCAATCGAGCAGGACTCGTAGATCGCAGGAGAGATCGACTGAAGACCGGCAAGGAAGATCAGGAGCTGAACGCCCGAACGGTTAACGATGTTATAAATGTTATTGATGATGTCCACAACGTAGGTGACAAGCGAGCCACCGACCTTCATGGAGGAGAAGAGCGCGGAGATATCGGTTGCGTTGATGAACTGCGATGCTCCGCCGCTTCCCTGTGCCTGGTTACCCGTGTTGACCTCACCTTCCATGTTGGTGTTGATGTTGGTGGTAGCAAGGTCGATCTGCGCGATGATACCCGTCGAAACGATAACAGGAACGAAGAAGATCGCACGGAAAACGGCACGGCCGATCATCTTCTGATTCAGGATAACTGCCATGAAAAGCGAGAAGATGATGATAGCGGGAATGTCGATGATCATCTGCGTCATACCCGAAACAAGGGTCTGAACAAAGGATGTATCTTCAAACAGTACCGTGGAGTAATTCTTGAGTCCAACAGGCTCGATTCGATACAGAGGCGTTTGGTGGATCAACGAAACGTCATAGAAGGTCGAAACGACGGACTGAAGGATCATCGGAAGGTAGATCAGCACAAAGCCGATCACGAAAGGAAGAACAAAGATCCAACCGGCGCGCGCCTTCTTCTTGTCAAGAGAAACGACCTTGCGTTTTCTCTGCTTCGGAGCGGTTGCGCGGGGTGCTGTCAATGCAGTATTCATATTATCCCTCCCCTTACTGTCCCACTACGGCAAAGCCGTTAGCGGCGACAACATAGTCTGTGCCGTTCAGCGTTACGGTAACCTCATAAGCACCGTAGTTCAGGATGAACGACTTGGTAGTACCGTTGTCTCTTGTGTATTCCACAAGAACGATATTACTGCCTGCGATGGTTCTGTCAAGCGTTGCGCAGAATTCATCGTATACGTGCTGAACGTAAAGCTCAGCGGTAGCGAGATATGCGTAGGTTTCCTCATAAACCTCAGTGAATTCCTCGCCGTGGCGCTCTGCCAATGCCTTGCGGTCATTGTAAGCCTTCTGAGCGGCGGCGATGGCTGCTTCATAGCCTTCCTTGGCTTCAGTCATGAGGCGTTCGACTTCGAGCTGCTCGTTTGCGCCCAGCGAACGGATACCTTCAACGAAGGTGTGGTTCGTGATCTTGGCGGTCTGGAGATCGGCAAGAACAGCGTTGAGCGCCTTGTAGGTCTCAACGATCTGAGAATAGCAGATCTGGTAGTCGATGGAGTAGTAGTCACTGTAGGAAGGATCGTCCTTCAGTGCCGAGGTGTTCTGATATGCCACGGTGAAGTGAGGTGCGGCACCGTTTTCAATGATCTTGAGGATCTCGCGATTGATATCACTTGCCATACCGGTGGGCGTTCCCGCATAGTTGATATAGCCATGGAAGACCATACCCATGAAGGGGATCGCAGCCGAAGCACGCGAACGGAGCGAGGAGTCAAGAGGCATATTCAGGATGTAATCAACGTAAGGAATGGCATAGGAGTTACCGCCATCGATCATGATGTTGCCATACTTTTCGCTGAGCTGCTTGAGAAGCTGTACGGTGTAGTACTTGCTGTCTTCGCGGTTGTAGGGTTCATCGGTATCGAAGTCAGAGTTGAGGTCATTACCGAGCGAACCGACCGAGATACCGGATACGCCGAGCTTGTCGATCTTCTTGGCGAATGCTTCGTAAAGCTTCTGGAAGACAGAGGGCGAAACGGTGATCGAACCAACAGACGTGAAGGACTGATAGGTCGAGTCATATTCACGCTTGGAGGAGTAACGGTCGTCGATGGTTCTGGCAGCATCCTCAAGAGGATCAAAGCCGTCGAACGCGCCGACACGCGATACGTTAGCGAAGTCAAAATCAGGGAAAATGTTGAGATGCTTGTCGCTCTGAGCCGAGATCTCTTCGCAGTACTTGACCATATCTTCATAATCGCCGTTACCGCCGACAACACTTTCAAACTTAGCGGCGGAAGGAGCGAAGGAGTAAAGACCGCCCTTTGTGAAACCGGTGAGACGGAAGTTGACGTTGTCAATATCGTCGCCGTTCAGCTGGGTGTAAATGGTCTTGAGGTCTTCGAAGGAAGTCAGAGCAACATCCATTACCATCGGGATGGTTGCTACGACCTTGGTCTGCGTGGTCATACCAAACGTCTCAAGGTAGAGCGGAATATCGTCATCCACGTTTTCAAGGGCGGTCAGCGAACCGTTCTTGATGAGGTAATCACGGTAAGCCGCGGACATACCGACGTAGCTTGCGTCATACTTGGTTTCCTTGATGGCGCCGTTTTCTACGTAGGTCGCGTCGGTCAGCATGGTGTACTGGATGCGGTAGGAAGCGGTGTACTTTCTTTCGGATACAACGACCCATTCAGCGGAGTCGGAGGATACCGAAATGGCGTCTGCCAGTCTGTAAGAGTCCTGAGGACGGGGGAATACGGTGATGTATACCGAATTGTACTTGTGTTCACCGCCCGTGGGGTTTTCGGGATTCGTACCGCCGTGGTAGGAGGTGATGTTACAAAGAGCGTCACCCTCGGTAATGATGGCGAAATAACCCTGAGAAACCGTGGTTTCGATCTCTTCATATGCGGGCTCGTCATACTTTTCTTCTACCTTGGGAACCTTGTTGTAATACTCGATCTCAACAGGCTCTTCCTCTTCACCTTCTTCGCCTTCACCCTCGCCGCCTTCGGGCGTTTCCTCGCCGTCGGGAGTTTCACCCTCGCCGGGTGTTTCCTCACCTTCGGTCTCACCCTCACCGGGTGTTTCGGTAGCGCCGGAATCGGGAAGAACCGCGTTGGGGTCTACGGGAACGTTGGATTCATAGTAAGCGGGAGCGCCATTATACCAGAGCTGTTCTCTGATCTTCAGAACGCCTTCGATACGGTTTTCCGCCTCAACCGGGTTGCCCTCGGCGTCGACGTAAACGTAAACCGTCTTACCCTTGTAGGTGATGATCTCGCCTTCTTCATCTACGGCAGGAGCCATGAGATAGTAGTTGACGATCTCGATATAGGGAACCTCGCCCTTTTCCACGTATACGTTGTAGTTGGAAAGCGGATCTTCGTCCGAACCAACCTCGATCGTACCGGTGTAGTCAGCGGAGTCCCAAAGCTTGTCGCCGATGCGGATAACGTCACCCGCGTCATTGACCTTGAACTGTGCGAGATATGCTTCAAGTGTGGGGATCAGATTACCGTCGATATCTACCGCGTCAAACATGATGCGGTCATCTGCGGTATAGTAAAGCTGGTTGCCGCCCGCGTCGGTCAGATTGTTCTCGATCCAGACGAAACCGACCTGATTGTCAAGATTATCCTTGACCATAACGGTGTCCTCGATCGCGCCGAATACGGGAAGGTGCATGATCTGGTCTTTACCGTTGTAATAGGTGGTAATGCTGTGATACGAGAAGTCGGGACCGTAGATCTGACCGCGGATCGAATACTGGTTCTTACCGTCGGACATGATCTCTTCGTTGCGGATGATCGCGCCGCTACCGTCGGGAATGAAGGTGTAACCGGTGTAATCGTTCGAGGTCGTGCCGAAGTAAGGCAGAACGTCGATCGAGATGAGACGGTACATATCTTCGTCGAAACGGATGGAGTTTGCGGGCAATCTGACTTCAAGACCGTCGCTGTTCAGCGTGTATTCAAGCGCCAGACGGAAGAGAGCGGGGTTCGAGTCCTCGCCGGGATACTTCGTCATCTGCGTATCGTACTGAAGGTCTTCGAAGGTGTAGTTGGTATACTGCTTAACGGCAGACTCGATGGAGTTACGGTTTCTTTCGGAAAGATTCTTAACGATCGCGTAGATCTTCATCTTGTCATTGACACCGTCACCGTCATAGTCGATCGCAACAGGTTCCTTGCAGCAAGGATAGTCGCGGGCGATCTGCTGATTCTTCGCTTCCGAGTTGTTGGGATCATTGGGGTCAATGACCTGGTAGTTCGAAAGGATCAGACGGTTGAAACGGTTCATGCGGCGTTCCTCCAGGGTTACCTTGGAGTTGGGGTTTGCCGCGATATAGTCCTCATAGTCCTGCTGCGTGAAGCAGTTTTCATACGCAGGCTCATAAATGAGGGACATGAAACGGGTGTACTCAACCCAGCCGGGGATGAGCTGCTTCGAGGCTTCCTTACCGAGCGTATATTCCACACGGATACCGTTGCGGATATTCTTGACGGTGATCTGACCGCGCTTGGCGGAGTCATTGAAGCTGCCGAAGGTGGTTTCCTTGTTGTCCTGAATGTTACAGAACTTCAGGGAGAGCTGGTTCATCAGGGTCGCTTTGATGGCGTCACCTGCCGATGCCACGTCATAGGGGTTGGTCGCGAGGATCTGACCTGTCAGATTGTTTCTCACGGCAACTTCACCGGTCGTGGTTTCCACAAAGAGCGTGTATTCACCGACGGTGATACGTTCGCTCATGGTAGCAAGCTTGGCTTCTTTGCTCTCAAATACGTTCTCTGCGTCGAGGTAGAGAGCGATTCTGTCTTCATCCTCGAGGAGGAATGCATCATCCTCGAAGGGCGAAAGAGCAAAGGACGGAATCAGGGAAAGAGATGCCAGAGTTCCGATGACGAAGACAAGCAACATCAAAGCTGAAAAATACCTTACGTTTTTGCTATATGTATTTCTCATAAGTCTTACTCCTTTCGTTACATTCGGAATTGGATCTCAGATATCAGATTGGAAATAAAGGACATCATCTTGATCAAGAGGTTGGAGAAGAGCGCACAGAGGAACATGATGACGACCATACCGAGGATCGTGCCGAGTGTGGTACCGATATTCTTGGTCATGGAGTAGTCATGCGTTACCATCGTACCGAAGAAGAGCAGCATAGCAAGCCATACGTAGCAGACCGAGGTAACGAGCGATACGAAGCCCGTCTCGGATTCGGTAACGAAGTGCGTCATAATGGTGGATACGGGGAGAAGCAGGACGATGGGCGTCAGCGAGTAGCAGCACGCGATAAAGACGTCCTTGAAGCTGCCTTCACCTTCAAAGAGGGTGGTAAGACACCAGTTTGCGGTAACAAACAGAAGAAGCGGAACCAGAAGTCCTGCCAGCTGCATGAGTACGCTGGTGTACGAAACTCTCGGATTGTAAAGGTAGGACTGACCGACTGCCTGATAAGCAAAGGCAACAACGGTAAGCGCGAGAATGATGAGAGCCGCGCGGAGCGAACCGCGTTTTTCGTGCTTCAGATCCCAGAAGCCGTCGAAGGGATGGAAGATCAGGTGGAACGCGTAGATCAATTCTTCCCAGAGAGTCTTCTTGGTTCCCGAAACTGCGGCACGCTTATTGACCTTAGCCGCATAGCGGAAGAAGAGCCAGATCGCGACACAGATGATGATCGCGGCAACCGGAATGAGACCGATAAACTTGGAGATCCATTCCTTTCTCCACTGCGCAAAGGCGGTCGAGTAGTCGGCGGTATTGTACGCGATCTTATAGTAGTCCATTGCCTTTTCCCAGTTACCCTGACGGTAAAAGCTCTTGGCAAGACCGATATAAGCGGCGTCAAAGTTGTTATTCTTCTTGAGGATCTCGTTCCAGTCTTCTTCAGCGAGGTTGTAAAGACGCTCGTTGTTATGCTCAATGGCGGTCAGGAGCAGTCTGCCGTAGTCGGTAAGCTGATAGACCGTAAAGCTCGAAGAGGAGGAGTCGAGAACGAGAAGCTTGTCGCCCTGATAAACGATACCGGCAGCGGTGGTAATGTTACCGAACTGGTCACCCTTGTCACCGAAGGCAAAGAGCAACTCGCCGTTGTCATCATAGATGAAGACCTTACTTCTCTTGGAGTCGATCAGCGACCAG
>JAFVYN010000106.1 GCA_017508605.1 Clostridia bacterium | reverse complement strand
GGGGGCGGTGTGGCGCAATTGGTAGCGCGGAAAAGTGAAGTTCGATGATCTCTGCCGTCTTCCTTTTTTATCATAAAGGGGTTCATATGACCATTCTTTTAAAATCGTTTTTATTCGAAAAGGGTTATCTGGTACATAAGAAGGCGAATTCTACCGAAAACGCCGATGACGTTGTACTTGCGCTCATGACTCTGTTCGGACTCCGTGTAACGGAAGGATTTGAACTTGCTGATCGTGAGATGATTGTCTTTCTTAGTGACGAAATGGATGTTTCAGTCCCGCTTCCGTTCTACCGTGGATTTCCCGAATCGGTCCGGAATATGAGCAAAGAGCAGCTTCTGTTCGATCAGTTGGTTCATTACGTCAAGACCTACGGCTTCGGTCACTTTGACGAAGCCGGTCATTCGATCATGGAAACCTACGTGGAGCGAAGCGCGATGGCAGAGCATCTTGATCCCACGACGGTTCGAATCGTGACTGAAGAAAACGCGTGGGAGCTTTTGCAGGCGGCGATTGTGATGTTGTTAGCGTCAACGCGTCCTTTGAATGATCGCCAGCTTGACGTTGTCAAGGATTACGTGGAAGCCAAGGGTATTCCTTGTGAGATCGCTTCCAAGAATACCGCGATCCGTCTTCTGATCTCCACAAAAGAGATGGCATATGCGGATTCGCTGGTTTTGTCGGACGTGATCAAGGTGACGGAGTACGTGTGCCATTACGGATACCCCTATGCCGATATCAGGCATTTGAATCTCAAAAACCGTGACCGTAAGTTTCTGACTCAGCTGATCGACCGATTTTTTGAATCGGGAGTATGCAACATTCGGGAATGCTATGAAAAGAAGGCGCTCTGGTGCGGTCTTTTGCATCATCTTCACTATGTTCCCAAGACGCCCGAGGCACAGACCTTCGTCAAAGCCATGCGTTCCAAGGGCAATGAAAGTGTCTATTCAGCTTTTGAAAAAGCAATGCTGGAGCGGGATATCCGTTCTGCTGCCGATATTCTGGAAAAAGGAAAGGGCGAGGGTGCTGTTCTCCGTAATCTGCATTATCTTCTCAGCCGTTGCCGTACAGTGGAGGAGGCGGAATACGTCATCGATCACATTCGCTGTGGCAGTGTGATGATCCTTCTGCAGCTTCTGACCCGCTACTGTACCTATGATGACAGCGGCAAGAGAACCTTTCGATTTTTGCGTTTTGAAAACATGACCACACATACCGAAAGCGATGATGAAGCGAGACGGCGCCGTACACTTCTTTCGGCGGTTATGATCGACCTTTTGCAAAAGCGGGTCAGGGAAGCGCTTAGTGAAAAGCTTGCCAATCGTATCGGTAAAGTCTATCTTGACGAAGATATGCGCCGCTATGCTCTTCCGATGCAGGAATCGAGCTCAATGGGCGGTTTGGGTGTTCTGCCCAAAGGCTCTCGTCTTCAGATGCCCGAGGGTAAAAAGCTTCGCGCGTTTGTATACTGGGAGGGCGTGAACGATATCGATCTTTCTGTGATCGGTATTGACGCCGAACAGAAGCAGTATGAGTTTTCCTGGCGCTCCATGGCTTCCCGTCAGTCCAAAGCTGTCACCTATTCCGGTGATGAAACGGCGGGTATGCATGGCGGCTCTGAGTATTTTGACATTGACCTTGAAGAGCTTCAGAAGGAATATCCCACGATTGAAAAGCTGATCTTCAACGCGAACGTTTACTCGGATTCCGCCTTTGGCGACTGCTTTTGTCGGGCAGGCTATATGCTTCGTGATATCGAGGACAGCGGCGAGATCTATGAGCCGAAGACGGTGCGCTCGGCGTTTCGTATCACGTCGGAGTCGGTTTTTTCCCATTTGTTTGCCATCGACATGACCACACGGGAATTTGTTTGGTTGAACGCTTCGGTGGAGACACACGCAACCGTTGCGGGAACTGTCCGATTGGCGTATCTTCTTCCGTACTTCAAAATGACGGAATGCATGAATCTGTATACCTTCTTTGAGATGCTGGCGTGCGAAATGTGTGACAAGCCCGAAGAAGCTGACGTCATTGTCAGCGACCGCGAGCTTCCCATGAAGGAAGGCGCTGAGTGGATCAGACCTGTGGACTTTGAAAAAATTTTTCCTTATATGAATATGAATTGAATCAAGCCTTGAGAGCGCTTATGGTGCTTTCAAGGCTTTTTTCAAGAAAGATTTTTGTCGAAAACAAGAAAAGATACTTGCAAAAGGTAGAAAAGTATGTTACAATATCGGAACAGAAAGGAAGTGATGGGGTGAAGCTGACGGTCATTGAAGAGACGATTATAGGAGAGGGCGCGCACGGCAGACGCCTGATGACGGAATCGGCGAATGTTTCATTTGATTGTGTTCC
>JAFVYN010000005.1 GCA_017508605.1 Clostridia bacterium | reverse complement strand
CGCTTTGAATTTCAAGAGCATAATCACCGCTTATCGATTTGAGCGATACATCGGCATTGACATATAGCGTGGTATCGCCAATCAATACGATAGCATCACCGTCAACGAGATTGCTCGCATACACTACTTCCGATACATTTGTCGCCGAAACCGTCATTGGCATCACAGCAACCATTGTAACGATCAGCGCAAGCATAAACACCGCTGAAAGTATTCCCTTGAGGAATCCAATTCTTTTTGTTTTCATACCATTTCCTCCTGTACTACACGGACACTGCCGCCGCAGTATTTTCTGTGCTGAATTTGAGTTTTATTCGTTCAAGGATTTTAACGAATGGGAGCTTTCCGCAGACCGTTTTTCTGTAAACCTCATCGGAGTTTACCATGATCTGTCCGGGTAAGGTCAGCACCTCGCCACCGCTTGTGGTGAAATCAATATTGAAAAACCACAAGCCATCCTTTCTGTCGCTGCTTCCCGATGGGCAGAAGAAGACGATCCTTCTATCGGGGAGCTTTAATTCAAGGGTGCTTCCTTCCTCGTATCGGTCCAGAATTCTGTCGCTGTAAAAGGGCATAGTGCTATCAAAACAGACGGTATAGATCTCTTTTGGCGCGTGGATAAAGAGATACTCCGTGGTCTCGTCCTTGTCTGTGATCTGATGATGTCCTTTTGGCAGGGGGACTTCAAACTCGCCGAATCTGACTCGTTTTCTTGGCATATCATTCACCTCCCGTATCGGTTTTTACCTTGTAAACGAGTTGTTATTCTTTATGGTATTTTTATTGTATCACGGATTTTACAAGAAGTCATTCACCCATCGGGGTGATTTGCGGGTGATTGGGGGTGAAAGTGTCTTAAGGAAAGAAGATCGCGCGGATTTTAAAAAAAACGCAAAAAAGCGGCGGTCTTGAGACCGCCGCCCGAAGGGGGGGGTTATTGAAATTTCATATAGATCTCATCCCGGCTGGAGACACCGAGTACACGGTACAGCATACCTGTATGTGTCTTTACGGTATTTTCCGAAAGGTGAAGCTCAGAGGCGATTTCTTTTCGGCTTTTATAATCCAGAATTCGTTCGAGAATGTCGATCTGTCTTGCCGAGAGCGTGGTATCCTCGGGGAGCGCTTTCAGGATCATTTGTATCTTTTCCGCCTTCGATAAGGAATTGACTACGATGATCGGTGTTTTGTCCTGCGTGGGTTTGGGGGTGGAAACCTCGCTCAGATGTACGTAGTCCTGGAGTATCCAATAGACAAAGAAAAACACGAACTCACTCATGAGATAGGAGGCGGAGAGAAACTCAAAGTTCCAGTGAACCAGCTTTTCCACGATCCAGCCACCGATATTGCCGATGACCACGGCAAGCATCAAGCCGACAAGCTTCTGTGATTTGGCTTCACGCTTCTTCTGTGACATGACGATCACGGCGACCATCATAACGAAATAAGACAGCACGTAAACGAGGTTGACGGGATGCAGAACACCGTATTCCTTGATCAGCTCGGCGGCGCCGTCGACATAGGTCAGCTCTGCGCTTTTATAATACCAATCAAGATGTCCTGTTGTCATCACCAATCCGAACATGAGTGTTGCCGCGCCGATGAGGGTATACGTGACCCACTTTTTATACGTGAAGCCTGAGAGCTTCGATATGATCATGAACATACACATCGGAACGAAAACCTGTCCGAGATAGGCGACCTTATTGGCAAAGAGCGCAAAGGGAAGAGAGCGCGAGAGGGAGAGAAGCAGATATCCGAGATCGACGGTACAAACCGCAAGGAACAGGAATAAGAGCCACGGCTCTCTTTGTTTGGGACGCACGAAGAGAAAATATCCTGCGGGCAGTAAAAGAGACAGTGCCAGAATGATGCCGTACAGCGCAATGACCATCGCGATCCCTCCTTGACGTTTTTTGGAATGATGATCTCATTATACCATAAAGCGAGGGATAAATCAAGGAGTATTTATCCGTTTTCTTCATAGAAACAGTCAAAAAAGCCCGACGTTGCCGTCGGGCTTTCCAAAATCCCGTATTCAGGTACAACCGTGTTCAGAGAGAAGAATCGCGAGGAGATACGGGCGATATTGGTTCAGTTTCCGTTTTGCCAGTCACGAATGCTTTTGGCGAGATCGTCTTTGTTCTTTTCCACCTTCTCGCGATGCTTTTCCAAGGTCTTTTCGTGGTTTTCGCGGCGTTTTTGCGCCTCTTTTTGCGCCTTGGTTCGGGAGCTTGTCACTTCGCTTTGGCGCGCTTTTTTGAGAGCGGCGAGTTTTTCCTTATATTCGGCTCTGAGTGTTTCGCATTCCGAACGTAAGAGGTCATACTGCTCTGTGAGTGCATGGCGCTCGTCTTCTGTGAGCGCTTCGTTCTTCAGGGCTTCTTTCAGTACCTTCAAGGTCTCTTCTTTTTCAAAGAGCGCACGATATTCCTCGCGCAGGGCTTTTACGTCCTCGGCATAAGCTGCCCGCACATCGGGTGTCATGCCGTTGTTCTTCTTATCATCCTTGAGAAGCGTGATGCGTTCCTTGACGCTCATGGCAAGAAGCTCTTCCGACGTCATATCGGGATACAGGTCGAGAATACGAAGGATCATTTTCGCGTGTCCCGCGCTGACATTCCATGCATCGACTTCCTCGCGGTAACGGTCAAGTGTCTCGGGCGAGACCTTCCCGTAAATGCCGTTGTTTTCAAAATAGCGGTTGATTTTCTCGGAAAGGGATTTTTTGACCTTGGTTGCCGATTCTTCATTTTCTCCCAGCACGTCGACGTAAACGACGTTGTCGGTGCTGTCGGGATCAATGTAGCCAAGCTCTGTTGCGGTTTGGGTAAAGGCTTCTGCCGCTTCCTCAATCGGCTTTTCGGTGAGTTCGATTTCAGAAAGCACGCATTCACCGTCCTCATTGACGGCGTTCGCGGCAAGCACCGTTCCGTTGTCATCGGTGATCAGCTCAATTTCGGGATTGATACGAAGGCTGACATAGACGGCGCCTTCGTCTTTATGGACCGAAGGCTCGGTCGGCGCAAGGCAGGATGCCAGTGTGAATAAGACGGTAACAGTTGCCAGAAGTAATGCGGTAACGGATATGATTTTTCTCATGACGTTTCCTCCTTATATGAGAAACATAGTGTGATGTGAAGGGTCCTTCTGATACTGTTACAATCAGCAGTTGTCTTTCGTTTGATGAGCGGCAGAAAATTTTTATGATTTCTGAGATTCTTTTTTTGAAAGCTCTTTCCACAAAGCACGCAGGTCCTTCATGGAGAGATTTTTGAGTTCATCGAAGGTATAAGAGCTGTCAAGCGAGAGGATCGAATGGATAAGGCGGTATTTCGCCGGCGAGACACCGATCTCCTTCAGGTACTCGCGTTCTTCTTTGGTGAGTATCTGGGTGCTGAAGGATACACGATAGCCCTTTTCTGCGGCGTGCTTTTCGGCTTCGTTGCTGAGCTTTTCCAAAAGCTTTTCCGCTTTCCCGGTGTGATTGGAAACGGCGGTGAGACAGACCTCGGCGCCGTCATGCAGGTAGCCGGCGGTATTCAACGTGTCAAGAAGCATGGGAAGTGCTGTTTCGATCGATTTCCCCGAAAGCGCAAGCTCTGAGAAAAGTGTTTGGGCGTCATCGTTGTGACAGATCACCGTATGAACGGTTCCGAAACGGTTGAGAAGCAGCTCGACGGAAGGATTAACATCAAGACAGACAGATCCGTAATCCTCATACCGGATGCCGCCGAAGAGGAGAATACCTACAAGTAAAAGACATGCCGCAAGAGCTGAGAGTTGTTTTACGGTAAGAAAAGCGCGTTTGGGTTTCGGTACGGGGGCTGCAGAGACTGATTGCGCTTTTTTCAAGATCTCTGTTTTCAGAGAGTCTTTCGGTGTAAAGCTTGCGGCTTTCAGCATAGCTTCTACGTCGCGTTCGGATTTCACAGGATCACCTCCCCAATGAGTTTCTGAAGCTTTTTGATGGCGTTATGGTACTGCCATCTGACGGTGGCTTCCAATTTGCCATGCAGTTTGGCAATATCCTTGAACAAAAAGCCGCCGACGGCATGTAACATGACGATCTCGAATTCGTGAGTCTTCAGATGCCGCTTGGCATGGGCGATGATTCCGCTCTCGTCTTCGATCACGGTTTCAGCCGAGTCCTTGGCATCGAGAAGATTGACGGTTTTTTCGTCGCTGAGATCGACAGCGCTTTCGCGTTTTTTTCTTTTCAGCAGATTCAGACAGATATTTTTACAGATCGTGTATATCCAGTTGAAGCCGTTTTGCCCTTGAAAATGACCGATCTCTCTGACGATCTTCAGATAGGTGTCGGACAAAGCGTCCTCGGCATCCTCTCTGTTTTTGAAATAGGAATAGGTCAAGGCATACAGGGGCTTTGATGTAATGTCGTAAAGCACGGCGAGTGAGTCCATGCTTCCGTTTTTTATCTCGGACAGACACCGATCGACTGTAGGATTATCAGGATGTGCCATGGAGTTTTCCTCGTTTTCTTTTTTCTCTCTATCAGTGATACAATCGGAAGATGTGTTTCGTTTGAGCGGTGAACACTTTTTCTTCGATAAAAATTATCCTTTTTTCTTTTTGCCCTTGGTGTGAAGGAGGATATAGGCGGTGAGAATGAGGAGAACGGAGGCGGTGACGACAAGGTACATGATGGGGGTGGAGACAGTGCTTCCGAAGAAATAGAGGTTACAGTCGACGGCGTCTCTGACGGCGTCGATGGCGAAGGCGGGAAGACCGAGGGCTTCCATTTCCTCAAACACACCCGCGAGGGCATGGTTGCGAAGCAGCGAGGTACCGTAGGTGCCGGGGAGGAAGGAGATGACCTTCTGCAGTCCCTCAGAGAAGGACGAGATGGGCATATACGCGCCGCAGATAAAGCCGTAGCCCGCCGAAACGATCGAGCCGACCGCCGAGATCTGTCCCTGCGAGGAGAGAAAGTGGTTGACGGTGCTGGACAGTGCGGTTCCGAACATCGACAGCAGGAAGACGTCGAGAATGAGGCAGAGGATATCGGCAAAGGAGAGATACCATCCGACGAAGGCGAGGTAGATCATGCAGGCGATGAGAGCGGTGAAGGAGATGATCAGGGTCGAAATAGCCGTTGCCACATAGTAGCTGATGGCGAGAGAGGAGCGCTTCAGGGGTGTGATGAGAAAATCGTTGGCGGCACCCGTGATCTTATCCTGAACCATGAGCATATTGGCGCAGAAGGAGACGGTCACGGTCGAAACGGCAAGCAGGGAAGAGAGAAGCTGACCGCCGACAAAACCGTTCACGACCTCGTCGGGTATTGAGAAGCCCTCGGGGAGCGTCATGAGAAAGCTGTCTCGGTAGACGTTGGCGAGAAAGGTGGCGTATAAAACGAGCAGGATCAGAGGGGTGATCAGAGAGGTGAAGAAGATGCCCTTGTCCTTGAAGAAAAGCTTACAGTTGCGGCGGATCATGGCGAGTATTGTCATTTGGTGTTGCCTCCTTCGAGTGATTTTCCCGTGACGGCGAGAAAGACGTCATCCATTTTGCCCTTGGTGACTTCATAATCCACGAACAGCTCGGGGTGAGCGGTGATCAGCGCGGTCGCTTCCTCGGTCGAGGTGATCTCGATACGGTAGCCGTCGCGCAGGGGCGAATAGGGAAGACCAAAGCTTCTGACGGTTTCCTCGGGCACGTTGTACAGCGTGATATAGTCGCGCACAAAGGTTTTCTTCAGCGAGAGCGGTGTCCCTTCGGCGGCAATCCTGCCGCTGTCGAGGATCACCACGTAGTCGGCATCGGCGGCTTCTTCCATATAGTGCGTGGTGAGAAAGACCGTCATGTTCTCGCGATGGCGCAGGTCTCTGACAACGTCCCAGAGCAGCTTTCTGGTCTGGGGGTCAAGACCTGTGGTCGGCTCGTCGAGGATCAGGATCTCGGGGCGGTGGAGAAGGGCGCGCGCGATGTCAATACGGCGCTTTTGTCCGCCCGACAGCTTCCCGAGGGTGCGTCCGATGAGATCCTCAAAGGAGAGAAGCTCCGCAAGCTCCCCAAGGCGCGTTTCAAAGGCTTCACCCACGATGCCGTAGAGTGCGGCGCGGTTTTTTAAGGTGTCGCGGACAGTCAGGGCGCTGTCCAGCACCGAATTCTGAAAGACAACGCCGAGCTTTTCGACGTAATGCCGTGTGTGGTCGATGTTTTCGCCCTCCACGATGACGGTGCCGCTATCCTTGGCAAGCGTACCGCAGAGGATCGAGATGGTGGTCGATTTTCCCGCGCCGTTTACCCCGAGAAAGGCAAACAGCTCGCCCTTTTTGACCACAAAGGAAAGGCCGTCAACTGCCTTGACCTCGCTGCCGCGCGCACCGCGGAAGCTTTTGTTCAGATTGGTGATCTCAATACTGTGGCTCATGTTAATTCCTCCGTATCATACTGTCGTTTGAGTCCTTGGAAGGTATCGGTGATGAGAGACGATACCGTTTCTTCCGAAAAGGTGATATAGTCTGTCGCGAGCATCGTCGCGACGCCGTGGACGAAGATCCACATCGAAAGGTGAAAGCGTCTGGCTTTGTCAAGCGGGATCGCCATCATCTCGGCGACCATCGTTGCCATGTCATCCGCCTCGCTTGGGGAATAGGTCTCATTCCTGCGCGAGCGCATGAAGAGAAGCTTGAAAAGCTCCTTTTCCTCCCCCGCAAAACGGATATAACTCATGCCGCTTGCCTTGTAGGGTGGATAGTTGCCCTTTTCGATATCTTCCTTTTGGTAGGCGAGATAGCATTCGTAAGCGGCATCGAGTACGGCGGCTTTCAGCTCCTGCATCGTGGCAAACTGCGAAAAGATCGGTTGGGTCGACGTGCCGAGCCTCCCCGCAAGCTCACGGGCATTGAGATAATCGGCGCCGCGCTCCTTGACAAGCGCGAGAGCGGCGTTTACAATGGTTTCCCGTGTCAGTTTTTTCTTTGGTGGCATAAATACTCCTATAACAGTTGTTATATAACACCTGTTATTATACACATTTTCGGGGATCTGTCAAGAGGTTTTGAAAAAAATACATAAAAAAGCCGCTATCAAACGCGCTTTGAGAGAACGCGCCTTGGATAACGGTTTTTGGATATTTGAGATGCGAGGCTGACGGCGTATGCGGAAAACGGCTTTATTTCACCATACCGTAGCCGCCTGCGTATTTCGAGACCTCGGAGGCAACGACGAAGACCTTGTTGTCACAGCATGCGCGGATCTCCTTGAGGGCTTTGGGCGTTTCCTTGCGGGGGAGAACGATGAAGATCATGTTCATCTTGTTCTTTGAGCCGTGACCCTCAAATACCGTGAAGCCGCGGTCATGATCCTGAAGATAGGCACAGATCTTTTCGGTGCTGTCGTAATCGGCAATCAGCTCAAGGTTCGAGGTGCCGAGTGCGATCTTGTTTTCAATGGTCGAGCCGAGGAAAAGACCGGTGGCATAGCCCACGCAGTAGAAGAGAAGAAGCAAGAGATTGTCACCGAGCGTGCTGATCAGGGTAGAGATGACAAGACCCCAGATGGTGCATTCCACAAAGCCGAGCCCTGCCGCCTTGAGTCTTTGTCCCTTGACCATCATACAGGTCTTGAGGGATTGAATGGTGATCTCAACGATCTTGGCGCACATGACCAAGAGGCATACGAGAAGGGGGGATATTTCCTTTAACGAATCGAGAAATTCTGACATAGTACGTCTCCTTTATGTTTCATACGGTATGTATCATACCTGATTTTTTTGCGTTTGTCAAGGGCGGCAAAGAAAAAGAGGGAAGTCTCGTGAAAGATTCCCTCTTTTGCGGTTATACGGTTTTGTCAGCTTACGAAAGCTTGAGGGTGACGATCTCGAAGGGCTTGACGGTGAGAGTCACGCTGTTGTTTTCGCAGGGCAGGGTGTCGATGACGTTTTCAAGCAGGTCGCAGACCTCAACCTTCGAGACGTTGAAGCCGAAGGTCAGGGTGGTCTTGGCGGTCATGCCGTAAGCGTCGTAAAGACGGACAACGGTAGCGTCGGAATCTTCTGCCTTCTTGACAACGTCGGTGAAGACGTTTGCCTTGTTCGACGATACCATCGAGAAGGTTGCGGGAAGCTTGCCCTTGCCCTCGGTCTTGACGGCGGTCATCGGGTTGTTGAGAAGGTATGCCTTCTGAACGGTACCGGCATCACGGTAGTCGCCCGCGTGAGGATAGATCGCGTAAGTGAAGTGGTGAACTTCCTTATCGGCGGCGGGATTGGGATTGGTCGCGCACTTGATGAGGGTGAGCGAGATGGTCGAGCCGATCGCGCTGTAGCCGTACTTACAGTCATTGAGGAGCGAGAGACCGTAGCCATGCTCCGCGATGTCTGCCCACTTGTGAGCACAGACCTCGAACTTAGCCTGTTCCCAGCTGGTGTTCTGGTGCGTGGGTCTTTCCACGTTACCGTACTGGATCTCGTAAGTAGCCTTGGAGGTGTTGAAGACGGTGGGGAAGTGCGTGCGGACGAGGATGTGATCGTTCTTCCAGTCAGCGGTGGTCTCAAAGGTGACCATCGTATCGTAATCGGTCAGCGAAATGATCTGCTCGATGGTGCTTTCCTGGAAGCTTCTCGTGATCTTGAAGCCCTTCTTTGCGCCCTTTTCAAAGGCTTCGACCGAGACAACGTTGTTGATCGCCCAGCTCTTTTCGGTGTAGTAGTTGGTGATCTCCCAGGCATCCCATGCTCTCGGGATGTCTTCGTAAGCGACGATGGCGTTTGCCTTCGCGCCCTCGGGAAGGATCTCGCGGTCAGCCTTCTTATCGTAGATCGAAACGATCTCGAAGTTTTCGTCAAACTTCACGGTGACGAATTCGTTTTCGAGCTTTCTGCATTCAAGACATGCTGTGACGTTCGAGGCGGTGGGAAGAGCGGGAACAACAGCCCAGCCCTTGGCGGGAATGTTTTCAACGTAAGCGGCGTCACCCTCTTCGGTGGTCACGATACCGCTTGCGGTAAAGGCGTTGGGGTTGAAGACGAGCGTGCCTTCGGTGTCGACATTTTCGGCAATCGCCTTGATGCCCTCGTCAACGATCTTCTGACCTTCGGTCATCAGCTCGGCATAGATAAGGTCGGAATCGTCATACACTTCCTTGATGGACGAGCCGGGGATGATATCGTGGAACTGAAGAAGGAGGATCTTTTCCCAGCCTTCGTTCAGAACGTTCTGAGGATAGCAGCCGCCGAGATATGCCTTGCCGATCGAGGAGATGAGTTCGGCATTCTGATAGAGGAATTCCGAGCGTCTGTTCTTCAGCTTATTCTTTGCAATCGAGGTGTAAGTACCTCTGTGATATTCGAGATAAAGCTCGCCGACCCACTTGGGAAGGAAACGGCTGTCGCCGGTCTTCTTTTCGAGTCTGTCGAGGAAGTCGCCCGCGAATTCGAAGGAAACGGTGGGGCAACCGGGAACACCCTTTTCAAGACGGATACCGGTCTCGAGCATTTCTCTGGTCGGTCCGCCGCCGCCGTCACCGTGACCGAAGGTCGAAATGGTTTCGTTGGCGATGTCCTTCTGCTGGAAGCGTTCCCACGTACCGCGGATCTGCTTCGGGGTGATGTTGGCGTTATAGGTCGTGCCGTTGGTGGGATCCTTGCCCGTGAAATCCTGAGCGGTCAGGAAGTAGGAGAAGATATCCGAGCCGTCGATACCGTACCACTTGAATACGTCGCAGGGGAGCATATTGGTCTCGTTCCAGGAGATCTTCGAGGTTACGAAACGGGTAACGCCCGCTTTTCTGAGGATCTGGGGAAGAGCGGCGGAATAGCCGAATACGTCGGGCAGCCAGAGGACCTTCGAATCCTTGCCGAATTCCTGCATCATGAAGCGCTTGCCGAAGAGTACCTGACGGACGAGCGATTCACCCGAGGTGAGGTTACAGTCAGCTTCCAGCCACATCGCGCCTTCCACTTCCCATCTGCCTGCGGCAACGAGCTTCTTGATCTCTTCGTAAAGCTCGGGGTCATCTTCCTTGACAAACTTGTAAAGCTGGGGCTGGCTTGACATGAATTTGTATTCGGGGAATTCCTTCATCATATTGACAACGGTCGAGAAGGAGCGCTGCGCCTTTTCTCTCGTCTGACGGAGGGGCCAGAGCCACGCCACGTCGATGTGGGTATGACCGATACAAACCACGTTGGCTTCCTGAGGACCGCAGACCTCGTTGTAGAAATGCTCTTCGAGATACTTGGTAGCGGCAAGGACCGATGCCTTGTATTCCTCGGTGCCGCGGGTACGGAGGTCAAGAAGGTTGCACGCTTCGTTCAGCGCGGTACGGATGCGGCAGTAATCGTAGGTTTCTGCCTTGGTGTAATTCATTACATCGAAGGGAACACGCATATCCCAGTAAAGCTTTTTGGTGTCGGTGTCGATCACGCGAAGCTCGGGGCAGTATTCGGTGACGTCGGAATTGTAGCCGACGTACATATAGGTCATCAGCTCGAATTCGGTCATGCCTTCTTCAAGCGGGAAATCCTGATGGTTGTTGTCGCCGCCCTGGATCGTCTTACCGTTGATATAGGTGAGGACCTGGGGCCAGGCGCGTGTTACCCAGTTTCTGAGCTCCACGTGTTTGCCCTGCATACGTTCAGGGACTTTGACGGTCGCACGGAACCAGCCGTGCCATTCGTGTGTGCCGCCGAAGGTCTTGCCCCATTCAAAGGGCTTCCATTCAGCGTCGGCGGGAGGCGTATTGGTGCTGCCCTTGTAGCCGCACTCATACAGCTCGATACCCGTGATCTTTTCGGTGTCAATGACGATGCGATGGCGAAGCTTACCGAGTACTTCACCGATTCGTTCTCTGAGATAGTTCATGATGTAAATTCCTTTCTCACTATTAAATATGATAAACTTCTCAAAAAATTTGACTTGTTTTATGGTAAACCGACAATGCGGTCAGCCGTCAGCGGATGTCTTCCTTCACCTCGGCGGGCGGGGTGTCAAGAAGCTCGGGATGGGTAAAATAGTGGCGGATGATCTTGAAGAAGGTGGCGTAGTGGTGTCCGTCGCAGATGCGTTCGTCACAGACGACCTTCAGAGGAACGTAGCGCCGCTGCTTAACGGTGCCGTCAAGCTGAAGCTCGTTTCTCTTTTCGACCTTGCCGAAGGAGAGAAAGAGCGGTACGTTTCCGAAATTGTAGATATGATGATAGATCGGGGGAATGCCGAGCGATCCCATTGAGGTGATGAAGAGCGAGCCGTGGAAGGGGCTTACTTTCGTGAGAAAACGCGGCAGGAGTCCGTAATAGTCCGCAAAATGCAGAAGATGTACCGCAAAGCGCAGTAAGAAGCGCGGGGTCTTCGCAAAGAAGGCGGCGGTCTTATCAAAGTCAGATTCGCTGTCCTTCAGGGCGTCGGCGATGACGGTGTTCATTTCGTGAAAGACCTCTTCGGCAGTGTAATTTGCCTCGGGCATGAATTTTACGCAGGTCTCACCCTGGTCAAGCTTCATTTCACGCTTGATGGTGAGCATGATCTCGATGTTGTTGCGTGCCATGATGCGTTGACCGCGGATAAAGCGGTTGACACCGGGGCATTCGGCAACCGTTCTGACGTAGGCGGCGGCAAAGAGATGCATCATGCCGAAGCCCTTGAGTCCCTCACGGCGCTTCTGATAAATATAATTCTCGGCTGCCTCAACATCAAATTCGTCGGCGAACATATTGCAGGCATCGTTGCGCTTTTTCATAATGAAGGGCATGAAGACATTCATCGGGTCACAGCTTTTGATCCGTCTGCCTTCCTTTTTCTTCTTTTTCCTCAAGCGCTTGGCTTCTTGTCTGGCAAGCTTTTTTTCTTCCTTGGTCTGTGCGACGGGCGAGGAGTCGGTCTTCGCGGTCGTTTTGGTTTTCATATAGGTAATACCTTTCTTTGAGATTGGGTATTGCTCGTTTATTTTTTCTTGATCTTCTTCCAGTATTCGCATGCCGCCTGCTCGGTCTTGTTTTCCCCGAAGTGATAGAAGGTCTCGTTTCTGAGATCGTCGGGCAGATACTGTTGATCGACCCAATGGTTCGGGAAATTATGCGGGTAGCGGTAGCCCGAGAACAGCTCGGTCTGGCGAAGATGCGAGGGGATCGCCTGCCCCTTGCCCGCGTCAACGGCGGCTTTGGCGGCGAAATACGCCTCCATGGCGCTGTTGGATTTCGGAGCGGTGGCAAGCATGATGATACAGTTGGAAAGGGGAGCGGTGGCTTCGGGCATGCCGAGGCGGATGGCGGAATTCACACAGGCATCGGTGATGACTGCCGCCATGGGATACGCAAGCCCGATATCCTCG
>JAFVYN010000105.1 GCA_017508605.1 Clostridia bacterium | reverse complement strand
GATCACCGTGACGCTTTCCGAAGGTGTCGGCGAGCTGACAGTGGGCGGTAAAAAGGCAGTCAGCGGTGTACCGACCGAAGTGGAGCTTCGGGTGGGACGCAACATCATTCCGATCCTTCTGACCGATCCCGCGACGGGAATCGGCATTCCCGTGACGGTATCGGTCACGAGAAAGGCAGAGGATACGCTTTACCGCACCGAGCCTTATCGGAATCAGTATCATTTCTCGCCTCTTGAGGGATGGCTCAACGATCCGAACGGCCTCATTTATCACGGAGGCAAGTGGCATCTCTTTTATCAGTATATTCCGCTGACGACCGCGCATTCCGATGCGGAAAAGCATTGGGGGCATGCGGTATCCGACGATCTTGTGCATTGGGAGGATCTTCCCGTCGTGCTTTGTCCCGATGAGGAATTCGGTTCGATCTGGTCGGGCAGTACGGTTGCCGATCCTGAGAATCGATCGGGTCTGTTCCCCTCAAAGAGCGATAAGAATCTGATGGCGTTTTTCACACACCGTGCCGATAACGGCAAGCAGGTGCAGAGTATGGCATATTCTGCCGATGGCGGGCTGACCTTTACCAAATATGAACACAACCCGATCCTGACGGCAGCTGACGATCCCTTGAATGACGGTGCTTTCCGTGACCCCAACGTTTTCTGGTGTGAGTCCCTTGATACCTATCTCATGGTCGTGGCAGGCGGTCCTTTGCGGATCTACTCCTCTCAGGATCTCCTTCATTGGGAATTTGAAAGCGGCTATGATAACAATCATCCAAAATACCGTCCTTCGGGCGTTTCGTCCATTTATTCCGAGTGTCCCGATCTCTTTTCGCTTCCCGTGGAGGGCGATCCCGATACCGTCAAATGGATCTATACCGGAGCGGGCGATTGGTACATGATCGGTGATCTTAAGGAGGTAAACGGACGCATCAGCTTTATTCCCGACAGCGCTGAGCGTTATCCCCTTGAATTCGGTCATGACGCGTATGCCGGTGTGACCTTCAAGAACGCACCCGACAAGCGCGTCGTCATGGTCAGCTGGATGGCAAACTGGGGCTACGCAAACCAGATGCCCACCGATCCCTGGAACGGCAGCTTTACGCTTTGCTATGAGCTTACGCTGAAAGAGACCGAAAAGGGTCTCAGGCTGTTTGAGAATCCCGTGAAGGAATACGAGGCGCTTCGCGGAGAGCCCATGCTTGAGCTGAAGGATGCCGTAATCGAAAAGGATGGAGAAAATCTTCTTGCGGATTGCCGCAGCGATCAATTTGAACTGATCGCCCGTCTGACACCCGATAACAAAACAAGCGAGGTTGGATTCCGACTTCTGCAAGGCGCAACGACCTGCATGACCGTTAAATATAATCCCAAAACGGCTCGCCTGACGCTTGACAGAGGCAATGTTTCCGACGTTAAGCCAGGTAATTATGCCAACGCGTCGATTTCGTCCTATACCGTAACGCCCGCCTCTGACGGCTCGGTTGAGATCAGGATCTTTGTGGATCAGGGTTCGATCGAGGTGATCGCATGCGGCGGTGAGATCTATGCTACCGAGCTTTTGTTCCCCGACTATGCCGCCATCGGCATGGAGGCGTATACGAAGGGCGGCAATACCCGTGCGGATCTTACACTGTATCCTCTTGAGGGTATCTACAGAGAGAAGGAATCCGAAACGGTGAGAGAAGTCTTCTTCGATATTAAGGATGGCTCGCTTCTGACGGTGGGCAAGACCTATACGGTCAATACCCGCGTGATGGATCGCGGCGCCGATCAGAGCGTCACGATCGCTCTTGACGATCCGAACGGTACGATCAAGGTGCTGGAGAAGACCGACCGCTATCTGACCTTTGAGGTCCTCAAGAAGGGAAGTCTGACACTGACAGCGACTGCCAAGGATCAGAAGACCGCCAAGGATCAGAAGACCGCAAAGAGCATTACGCTTACCTCCGAAGAAGATACCTTTGACACCAATCTCAGCGACTGGACATCAAGCGGAAACGGTACGTGGGAAAAGGTGGCTGACGGTCTCAAGGGTGTGACCGGTAACGATGGCTTTATGATCGCGGGCGAAGTCTTTGAAGGCGATTTCAAGCTGGAGCTTGACGTTACGGTGCATTCGGGAACGGCATTCGGTATCGTTTTCTGCTCGGGTGACGATCCCGCAAGCGGCTCGTACATGGTCAATTTTGACTTCACCGACCCTGTACACGGACAGAAATTCCGCTTTACCGAGTTCCCGTATCACGGAAATGTCAGCAATAATGCCGAATGCCGCTTTGATGAAAGCGTAGCTCCCGTTCTGAACCAAAAGCATCATATTGAGATCGTGTATGAGAACGGCATGCTGACCTACCGCTTTGACGGAGAATTGATCTTCGATCAGGTGAGCGACAGTGATTCCGGAGTCTCCTTTACGGGTGGCAAGCTTGGTGTGATGGGTTACAACAGCACCTTTACCGTCAATCATGTCAAGGCGACAGCACTCGGTGTCGAAGAAGATCCCGATGATCAGCCCGCTGACACGACCGATACCCCTGTGACCACCGATAGTCCCGTGACCACCGACAGTCCCGTGACCACCGACAGTCCTGATACCACTGACACCCCCGTGACGACCGACACTCCTGTGACGACCGATACCCGAGATGAGAAGAAGGGTAGCGCGATCGGTTGGATCGCGGCGGCTGTGGCTGCCGTACTGATCGGTGGCGGTGTGGCGTTTGCTATGATCAAAAAGAAGAAAAAGAAATAATCTTTTAAAAAAGCTCAGCGCCGTGGAAACACGGATCTCGTTTGAGTATTGGGGATACCCCGAAAAAGAGAGCGGATCGGAAAACCGATCGGCTCTCTTTTTTTGTGATTCTTGCAAAAAAAGTATTGACAAGGGAGTTTCGGAATGATATAATTATATACACAGAAAGTATACAATGTAATAAATCCGGAGGTTCTATGACCAAAGAAGAAAAAGATCTGCAGGCGCAGTTGCTTCGGGAGATGGCGTTTGGCGATGAGGAGTACGGTGAAAAGCTCAAGGAGCTTCTCGATACCCACGAAGGGGAAGAGGGGATCCGCGAGGTATTTGAGATCTACCTCGAAGCCATGAAGGGCATCGCGTGGTACGGGCTTGATAAGGCATCGATCTCATCCTATCTTCTCGAGGAGAATTGGCGCGAACAATACGAAGCGCTGTACGTGAAGGGCTATGCGCATGCGCTTGTCCGTGTGATGTCGGGGGCTGTGATACTCTACCGCCTGTTATATGAGTCAAGCGAGGCTTTACCGCGCGGTCATTCAGACCGTGACAGGCTGATGACCTATTGGAAAAACCGCGTTGAGATTGCTGAAGTTTGCGTTTTTCGCTTCGAGGAGGTCGTACACGATCCCGAAAGGATGAGCAAGGACGGCTGTATGGTCAATTGCTTTGCGCTTGAATATATCGATGAATGGTTTGCCAAGCTGTATGACAGTGTATCAGAGGATTCCAGGTCCTTTTTTTCAGAATCGTCATATGAAGAGCGCCGCCGTCTGGCGGAGGAACGTCGCGCCGAAGAGGAGGCATTCCGTCAGTACGTGGAAAGTATCTTCCATCTGAAAAAAGAGACGCCCTGGTACCGCCGATTTTTCAAGTGGCTGCGGGGTAAGAAATAACGATGAAAAAACTGTGCTTATCGATACTTCTTGCGTCTGAGCTTCTCATTGGATTCATTCTCATATATTTCAATCTGATCGCGCCTGAGTATGAGGGACATCTCGGTACGGTGCTGACGGTGATCGCGCTGATCCTTTTCCTGTCCTCGCTTCTCGGTCTTTCGTTTCTTTCGTCGCGAGGTCCGAAAACGCATGACCGGGTGGAGCAGTGGCTCGGCGCACTTGCCTTTCTTCCGCTGATCCTTCTGTTTTCCGTTCCCTTACTGCTTGTGTTACTGATCGTTTATCCCGTCTATTCCTTTCGGAACCGTATGTACAAAAAGGCGAAGGTACTGATCGACAAGGGATTTACCTTCAGGGCGCGGCGGATCGGGAAAAAGAAGATCTTCGAGCTGAGCCGCGATCGACTGACCGTGAGGATTGAGCGCTATCGTTCATATGAGATCAGCACCGACGGAAAAGAACATTTTGAATCGCTGACGACCTCATCGTTTTTGAGTGAGGAGGAGCGAAAAGAGGCTGAGGCGCTCCTGACTCGTTTTGTAGGATGCGATCCCCGTGATGCCGATGAATATGAGCCGACGGAGGGTCTTCTTTTGCTGATTGCCCGTCACGTATGAGTCGGGATCGATTAAGAGAGACATACAAGGGTCTTCTTGTGTGTCTCTCTTTTTGGGTTGTCGGCGGGATTTCACAATCCCGGTCTACACGCCGAAGCCCCCCGGTTTGCGATCGGTCATTTGCACGAAGTGTCTTGACAAATCTTCTTCCAGGGGGTATAATACTGTCAGTCTGATGCCGCAAAAAGCGGCGCTTGGGGGGAAAACGGCGATGAAAAAGGTGATCGTCAGCGCATGCCTTATCGGTGAAAACTGCAAGTATAACGGCGGCAACAACAAAAGCGAGGCAGTGCTTCGCTTTGTTAAGGACAGAGAGGTCATTGCCGTATGTCCCGAACGTCTTGCGGGTCTTGGTGTGCCGCGTATACCGATCGAGATCCGAAACGGCGAGACGGTGGATCAAAACGGGCGCTCGGTAGAGAAGGTATTAAGACGCGCTGTCGACGAGATCGTATCGGGCATCGAGCCTTGTGGGATCGATTGCGCGATCCTCAAATCCCGCAGTCCGACCTGCGGTGTCAAGGAAGTCTATGACGGTACGTTTTCGGGAAAGCTTGTCCCGGGAATGGGTATGCTTGCAAGTACATTGCGTGACATTGGAGTCAAAATTATTGATTCCGAGGATATCTGAAACGGAGTTTTTGTGCGGTTTTTTTCGAGCAGTTGAAAAAAAGCGGGTCTCGCGTATATAATAGGGTATAGAGAAAGGGAGGCGCTGATATGCTGAAACAGGAGTTTTATCAAAGATTTCATAACAAGCGCGTGACGGTGATCGGGATCGGGATCTCCAACCGTCCGCTGATCACCATGCTGACAGAGGCAGGCGCGATCGTGACAGCGTGTGATAAGAAAACACGGGAGGCGCTGGGGTCAATTTACGAGGAGTTGACAGCTCTCGGCGTGACGCTTTCCCTTGGCGAGGGCTATCTCGACGGTATTGATGCCGAGATCGTGTTCCGCACCCCCGGGATGCGCTATGATCATCCCGCGCTTGTGAAGGCACAGGCTTCGGGCGCCGTTGTTACCTCCGAGATGCAGGTCTTTTTCGAGCTTTGTCCCGCGACGATCATCGGCATTACGGGTTCGGACGGCAAGACCACCACAACGACTCTGATCTGTAAGCTTCTGACTCTGGCGGGAAAAAGGGTATATCTTGGCGGCAATATCGGAGAACCCTTACTGCCGCGGCTCTTCGGGATGACGCAAGAGGACTTTTGTGTGGTGGAGCTTTCTTCCTTCCAGCTTCACACGATGACACGATCTCCCCATATTTCCGTGATTACCAATCTCTCCCCCAATCATCTCGATTATCACAAGAATGAAACTGAGTACATCGAAGCGAAATATCATATTTTTCTTCATCAGAAGCCCGATGACGTTCTCGTCGTCAACGGTGAGAACAAGACTCATCTTGACTGTGCCCTGCATCACTTTCTCAATAAAAGACGTGCCGAGAATCCCGCCCTTTCGCGAGAGCGGTTTTTCAACGGTGAGACGGTTTATGAAAAGGACGGCGCGATCTTCTGTGAGGGCGAGTACGTGATGTCGGTATCCGATATCCGCATTCCCGGGCGGCACAACGTTGAGAATTACATGGCGGCGATCGCCGCGACGAAGGGAATTGTCTCCTTGGATACCGTCAGGAGGCTGGCAAGAGAATTCGGTGGTGTGGAGCATCGCATTGAATTTGTGCGCACGGTCAGGGGCGTATCGTACTATAACAGCTCGATCGACTCAAGCCCCACAAGGACAATGGCGGCGCTTCGGGCGTTCGGGGAGAAAAAGCTGATCGTTCTGCTTGGCGGCTACGATAAGAATCTCGATTATCAGCCCCTCGCCGAGCCGCTTTGCGATCACGCGAAAACGGTGATCCTCTGCGGCGCAACGGCAGAAAAGATCAAAGCGGCGCTGCTTGGCTCTCCCGCATACCGAACGCACGCGCCAAAAATCGTAATGACGAAGGATTACGGTGCATCGGTGGCATATGCCTATAGCCATTCCGAGGAAGGGGACACTGTGCTGTTATCCCCCGCCTCGGCAAGCTTTGACGCCTTTCGCAATTTTGAAGAACGCGGCAGATATTTCAAGGCTCTTGTCAACGATCTGCCCGAAACCGAATAAGAAGTACACAAGAAATCACAAGATAAAGGATAGAGCTATGAATTTTAAAGAATCGACCCTCATGCTGGTGCGTGAGGCGGAAGAAGCACTCAGAGAGCGTTTTGAGACGCTGGATGCCATTTCCTACGAAGGCACACGCCGTGTCATGGAGGCATTTTCGAATCACCGTGTATCGGACGCCATGTTTGCGGGAACAACCGGTTACGGCTACAATGATAAGGGCAGGGATACGCTCGATCTGATCTTTGCCGAGGTATTTGAGTGTGAGGCGGCGATCGTCAGACATTCGATCGTCAACGGCACACAGGCGCTTGCCATCGGTCTGTACGGACTGCTTCGCCCCGGGGACGTGATGCTCTCGGTCACGGGCAAGCCCTACGATACCCTGGAAGAGGTCATCGGCATCGCGGGAGAATCGGGCAACGGTTCGCTTGCCGACTTCGGTATCACCTACCGTGAGATCGCCTTTGACGGCGAATTTGACTACCCCGCGATCGAAGAAGCGCTCAAGGACTCCAAGGTGAAGATGGTCTATATTCAGCGCTCCAAGGGCTATCTTGACCGTCCTACGCTGTCCTCCGAGACGATCGGTGAGCTGACGCGCTTTGTCAAGGCTCGCTCCAAGGCTTACGTGTACGTCGACAATTGTTACGGTGAATTCTGTTCCGCGCATGAGCCGACCTATTACGGTGTTGATTTGATGGCAGGCTCGCTGATCAAAAACGCGGGCGGCGGTATGGCACAGTCGGGCGGCTATCTCGCAGGTACGAAGGAAGCGGTTGAGCTTGCCTCCTACCGTCTCACAACGGTCGGTGTGGGCGGTGAGGTCGGTGCGACCTTCGGGCAGAACCGCGATCTTTTCAAGGGCTTTTTCTATGCCCCCCACACCACGTCGCAGGCTTTGAAGACGGCGGCGCTCGCGGCATATCTTTTTGAAAAGGCAGGCTTTGAGGTCGAGCCGGGATATGACGATGACCGCTTTGATATCATTCAGCAGGTGAAGTGTCAGAAGCCCGAATTACTGTGCGCCTTCTGCCGCGGTATTCAGAAGGGCTCTCCCGTCGATTCCTTCGCAACCCCCGAGCCTTGGGCAATGCCCGGCTATGCCGATCCCGTTATTATGGCGGCGGGCGCGTTCGTGCAGGGTGCTTCGATCGAGCTTTCGGCAGACGGTCCTCTCCGTCCTCCCTATACCGCCTATTTCCAGGGTGGTCTTACCTATGAAAGCGGTAAGATCGGTATCATGTCGGCATACGAAGCCGTCATGGAAGAATTAAACAAGTAAGTGTATCAGACGTTAAAATAGGATACGATTCCGTTATAGATCCCTTGCGCGAACAGTTCGGGCTCGTCGCGCATCAGAAAGGCGTCGCCCGGATTGGTGATAAAGCCAAGCTCGAGAAGGGTGGCGGGCATACCGGTGCGCCTGAGAACGTAAAGCGAGGGTCTTACGAATACCCCGCGGTCAGCCAGCCCCGTGGAAGCGGATAAGCCCTCGAGGATCTTTTCCGAAAGCATGAAAGCGGGGGAATTCACGCTGTAAACAAATGCCTCGCTGCCGCTTGCCGAGGTGATCGTCGAGGCGTTGGCGTGCAGGCTGATAAAAAAATCCGCGCCCCAGCTGTTGGCATCGTTGACACGGGCGGCAAGGCTTTGCGCGTTGGTACTGCCAAGCACGGTCTCTTCGGTAGGGCGTGACAGTCTGACTTCAAAGGCGGGATCGTCTTCAAGGAGGGCGGCAAGCTCGATGCCGATGGCATAGACGAGATCCTGCTCCCTGAGTCCGTTGCCCTCCGCACCCGCATTGGGATTTTGGGGATTGTGTCCCTGATCGATATATAATTTAATTGCCATGTCAAAGCATCCTTTCGTGAAATAGGCATAAGCCCGTTACCATCCTATGCGCCGTAAGATGCTTTTGACCAAAAGGAAACGATATGACGTATAATATCAGACGGTTGCTCAGCCGTGTCCGTCGCGCGGTTGACGATTATCATATGATCGAGGAAGGCGACAGGATCGCCGTCGGTGTGTCGGGCGGCAAGGATTCGATCGCTCTTCTGATCGCTTTATCCGAGCTGAGACGCTTTTATCCGAAGCGCTTTGAGGTTGTTGCCGTGACGGTCGATATGGGCTTTGAAGGAAGCGATTTTTCGCCTCTCGTCGGGTTGTTTGAAGAGCTGAAGGTGGAATATAAGATCGTGAAGACCAATCTTGCCGAGATCATTTTTGATATCCGCAAAGAGCCGAATCCCTGCTCGCTTTGCGCGAGAATGCGGCGGGGCATTCTACATGATACCGCAAGGGAGTTTTCCTGCAACAAGCTTGCGCTCGGTCATCATTATGATGATGTGCTTGAGACCTTCATGATGAATCTTTGCAACGAGGGAAGGCTCGGCACCTTTTCACCCGTGACCTATCTTGACAGAAAGGATATCACCGTGATCCGCCCCTTCGTTCTGACCAAGGAGAGCGAGATCATCGGCTTTGCCAATCATCACAAGCTGCCGATCATCAAGAGCCTTTGTCCCGAGGATAAGGTCACGGACCGCGAGTATTACAAGGGACTGCTTTCCGAATTGGAGGCGAGAAGAGAAGGGCTTCGCCACCGCATGTTCACAGCCCTCGTCAAAGCCGATCTTTCGGGCTACGGCGTGGAAGATAAGCCCAAGCCAAAGAAGGCGAAAAAAAGTGATGTGCCCTCTGATAAAACAGATTGACATACACCAAAAGCCGCTCAAGGGGATCCTTGAGCGGCTTTTGATAACGAAGGGATATATATGATCGGTTGTAACCGTTGTTTTTGACGATATGTAACTCTTCGAAAAGGGAAGAGTTTTTTGTTATTCCGTGATGAATGCTTTGAAGCTTTCGTAATGATCGTGTTCGGTCAGAAGGATGAGATGGTTCCAGTCCATATTCTTGGCGAGCATTACGCCGAGAAGACTTTTGGCATTGATCATAAAGTTATCGCTGACAGAAAGCAGGACCTTGCCGTCGCAGTGGCTTGCGATCGAAACGAATTTGCGAATGTCCGAAACGGTTACGAGTTCGATGTGGTAACGGTGATACGTTCCAGTCATATTGGCGCCCATGAGATATCTCCTTTCTCCTTGATTTCGACTGCATTATAGCAAAGAGTTTTTCGGTTGTCAAGCGATTTTTTGAAGATTTTTTCGATTCTCTCTTTTGTATTAGATATACAAAAATCGACATTTATTTTTGTGCAAAATCAACAAAGCCTGTTTTCGCGTTTTTGCGCAAAAACAGGCTTTTCTCAGTGTTCTATGAGGGTGGATGTGCCGGGGGTATAGGGGAGAGAGAGCTTTCTCGTTTTGACGAATCCCGAGATCAGATGCTCCTTGACGGACTCCATTCTGATGATGAAGGCGTTGACCTCACGCTCGCAGTTTCCGTTGTATCCCTCCTGACAGGTGGGCCAGAGCGCGACGGTGGGAGAAACGAGAGCGTAAGTCTCGACGGTGGAGCCGTTAAAGCCGTGATGCGCTACCTGGATCATATCGCTCTTCAGATAGCTGCCCCACATGGCTTCAAGCTTGCGGCAGGATGCCGTTTGCAGATCGCCGAGGAAGAGGATCGACTGTCCCTCACAGCTGATCCTGAGGATAGTGGAGGTGTTGTTGAAGGCGCCCACCGATTCGGGATAGATGTCTTCGTGTGTAAAAAGTACTTCAAAATCAAGGGAAGCGATCGAGAATGTCTCGCCGGTATGAAGATGGACGTGCTTGACGTCAGGCAGGATCATATTGACGGTGTAGTCAAATTCACGCATGGTGGCATTGTCCGATTGCTTCCAGCGTACTGCCTCATCGAGTGAGAGTGAAGGAAAGGTGTAATACAGCGCATCGATCTCGATCTCGTCGCGGTATTTCAGAATGAATTCGATAAAGCAGCCGAGATGATCCTGATGAGCGTGGCTGAAGAACCAGCCCGCGATCCTGAGCTTGCCCTCGGGAGATGCCTTGCGAAGGAGCGCATAAAGTCTTTCGCGCTCGCCGTAGGTGAAGTAGCCGCCGTCAAGGATGAAAAATCTGCCGTCCGAGAGATGATATACGTAAGACATGCCGCAGTTGATACGGCGGTTGTCAACGTCGATCTGATAGAGCGCGGTTTCGCCTCCCTTTGACGGCGAATGCTCGGGTCGGGGGGTGAAGGCGGGCTTGGGACAGGTGATCTTTCGGATCTCGCCTCTTCCGGGATAATGGCAGATATAATAATCGTTTTCTTCGCCTTGACAGAAGACGAAACGGTTCTTTTCGATCGTTTTATCGGAAACGGTCCCGACGGGAAGGGTCTTGATCAGTGCGTCGACGGTCGTGTCGCCTTCAGAGAAGACTTCAACCTCGGACGGGGTGTTGAAGGGGTAGGGAATATAGGGATTCATACAGCCTCCTTATTCGTTCACACAGAGAAGCGCTGCACCGATAACGGTGGCAAACTGCGCGTTTTCGGGAATGATGAAATTGACATCGAAGAGCTTGTTGAGATTTTCAAAGATACCGGCTGCCTGGGGCAGGATCGCCATATTGCCTGTCAGAACGATGTCACGGATCCCGTGACCGCGCGCCGCAAAGACCGCTTGCATGCCGACTGTTTCATAGATCATATTGATAAGACCGAGTGCAATGTCGCCTTTGGTGGCAAGCTCACTGACTCTGCCGAAGTTTGCCGCGGTAAGATCGGGCGAAAGATTGGGATGCAGGTCGCTTCTGGTGATCTCGTTGACCATAAGATCAATGTGATGCAGATTGCCGTCCTTGGCGCATTCGATAATATTGTCGATCTTGCTCATGCCTGTCAGAAGCTTTGAAAGACCGACAAGTGTACCGCCGCCGACACCTGTGCCGCCGAGATACACGCTGTCCTTACTGTTTTCGGCATAAACAAGCGCCGTACCCGTGCCCATGGAAACGATGATCGCTCTGTCGAGTCCCGACAGATACAGACCGCCCTTTCCGACGCAGGGGAATTCCACCTCATGCATGATGGGAATGCGGTAAAGCTCGTCTGACAAAAAGCTGGCGCCTACGCCTGTGACCATGATCTTGTCGATGTCGGAAAGCGCCATTTGGTGGATGGCGGTATACTTACCGAACGCGCCGTATGCCGAGGTCAGCTGATCGTTGGCGCGCACAAACAATGGCTCCATGAGTTGAGAGTCGCGAAAGCCGACGATCTTGGTCGTAGAACCGCCGACATCGATACCGATGACAGTTTTCATAGCAGATTGACTCCTTTTTGACAGGTATGGTATGTCCTTATCGTACCACAGAAAAGGGATAATTGCAAGAATTTTTTGAAAAATAATCGTAAATCTGTTGACGAATCGCCGAATATGATGTATAATGAGCGCAGAAAGATAAAAAGGGAGTTGATACCGATGGCACTTGATTTTGTACCCGAAGAATTTTTTACCTTGGAGGATGATGAAGGCGTTGAGACCGAATTTGCGCTTCGCTTGAGAGCGGAATTTGAAGGTCATGAGTATTACGCGCTGGTTCCCGTGGAAAAGAATCCCGATTTTGAAGAGGGCGATTTCATTATTCTTCGCTTGGAATCGATTAATGACAGCAACGAAGCTACGCTTGTCAACATCGAGGACGATGATGAATTTGACCGTGTTGCCGATTTCTTTGAAGATATTCTTTACGGCGGCGAGATCAACTACGACGAGTCCTCCGATACTTAAAATTTCAATCTGTTTGTGTATACAGCGCTCTTTGGTGCATATACTATAGATGAACGGTTCAATGGCCTGCTTTGCTCGTGATAGTTCGGTAAATAAACCTACGAACCGATATTGGAGTCCGGAACTTTTTATATGGGATGCAGACCTCCTCGCGTCGGCCTGCTTATGTCACGCCGACTGCGGGACGTTGGGAGCGCAAAGTATAAAAGAGGACACCGCCTTGCACATAGCAGGGTTATATTTCTAAACTACACGGCACGGTGGGTTATTGACAAATCAAGAGCTGACACAGTCGGCTCTTTTTTTGTGCTATTCTTCGGGAAATACTTGTTTTTAAATTTTTTCTCAAAAAATATAAAATCCTATTGACATTTTGCGATAAGTTATGTATAATAACGGTGTATAGAGGGAAATTGTTGTTCAGGCGGCGGTTTTCCGATATCTATTCAATTCGGTTCGGTGAATGCAAGCGCCGTGTCCGAGGGCGCAATATTGACCACTCACGTTCTTGCGCTTCTATCATTCAGAGTGGAGAAAGAGGCTACTTATGAAAAACGCATACGTTGCTCCTGTAATCGAAGTTATCGCTCTCGAAACCGAAGATGTTGTTATGATTTCCGGTCTCGTTATTGAAGAAAGCGGTAAGCTTCCCGAAACCAGCTGGAGTGAACTCGGCTAATTTTGGTTCAATATGAAAACAAGTGATCGGCACATTGTGCCGATTATTTGTTTTTATGGGATTTTCGTTTTTTTTGTAAAAAATCTTTGACATTCTATTGACAAGGAATGTGAATTTAGATATAATAATAAATCGGGGTAGTGATATCCACTACATCCTATGAAAAGGCAAAGGATTCGACGGTCAGATATGGGTGCCGCCAGAGCAGCGCTTTGCCTTGATTATCTTTTCTTTCAACACCCAAAATTTATGGAAAGAGTTCGTCGGGCGGCGCTGTGACCGTTTGCGAACGTAGAAAGGATTTTCACATTATGAAAACAAGAGAACGCAGAGTTGGTACCGTTTCAAGAGGTATCCGTTGTCCTATCATCCGGCAGGGTGACGACCTTGCGAAGATTGTGGCTGATAGTGTATTGGAGGCTGCGGAATACGAGGGTTTTTCGCTTGCCGATCGCGATGTGATCGCCATGACAGAGTCGATCGTTGCAAGAGCGCAGGGTAACTACGCTTCCGTCGACGCCATTGCCAAGGACGTAAAAGAGAAGCTCGGCGGAGAAACGGTTGGTGTTATTTTCCCGATCCTCTCGCGTAACCGTTTTGCTATTTGTCTTCGCGGCATCGCCAAGGGCGCGAAGAAGGTGGTTCTGATGCTCAGCTATCCCTCCGACGAGGTGGGTAACGCTCTTCTGACCTACGATCAGATCGATGAAGCCGGAATCAACCCCTACAGTGACGTTTTGACTCTTGAGAAATACCGTGAGCTGTTCGGTGAGAACAAGCATGAATTCACCGGTGTTGACTACGTAGCCTACTACAGCAATCTCGTCCGTGAGATGGGCGCTGAGGTCGAGATCGTATTTGCTAACAATCCCAGAGTTATTCTCAATTATACTGACTGTGTTTTGACCTGCGACATTCATACCCGCGCACGCACCAAGAGGATCCTCAAGGCAGCAGGCGCGAAGGTGGTATGCGGACTTGACGATATTTTGAACGCTCCCATTGACGGAAGCGGTTGTAATGAACGCTACGGTCTTCTTGGCTCGAACAAGTCGACTGAGGATTCGATCAAGCTGTTCCCCCGCGAATGCAAGGCGCTGGTTCTTGATGTACAGAAGAGAATTCTTGACGCAACCGGCAAGCACGTAGAGGTCATGGTATACGGTGACGGCGCGTTCAAGGATCCCCAGGGCAAGATCTGGGAGCTTGCCGACCCGGTCGTATCGCCTGTCTTTACCGACGGTCTTATCGGCACGCCGAATGAGCTTAAGCTTAAGTATCTTGCCGACAATGATTACAGAGAGCTTTCGGGAGAAGCGCTTAAGGAAGCCATTTCCAAGTCGATCCGTGAGAAGGAAAACAACCTCGTTGGCAATATGGCATCGCAAGGTACCACACCGAGACAGCTGACCGACCTGATCGGTTCGCTTTGCGACCTGACCTCGGGTTCGGGTGACAAGGGTACGCCCGTTGTTCTGGTACAGGGCTATTTCGACAACTATACCACATAAAGAACAGAATAAAAAACCATCTGCCGTAGCAGATGGTTTTTTTATTGGATCATAGACATGAGTTGCTCGGGAGTCGCGGCAAAGGACTCTCCGCCTGCCGCCCGAAGGGTAGCGAGATCGCGGAAGCCCCAGGTGACCGAAACAATGGAGGTTCCCGCGTTTTTGGCTGTGAGAATATCTTGCTCAGAATCACCGACATACAAACAGTCCTTCGGTGTGAGCGTAAAGGCTTCGATGCATGCGAGAAGGGAATCGGGCGCGGGCTTTCGTCTGACACCCTCGCGTTCCCCGACAGCGTAGTCGATGAGTTTTTCGAAATACCGTTCGCACAGTGTTTTGACGGCAGAGTCAATCTTGTTGGAGACAACACCGATGAGAATACCGTTTTTGCGAAGTGCTGAAAGCAGTGAAAGGATACCGTCATACGGTGCGGTGTGTTCTGTATTATGTGCGGCATAGTAGTCTTTGAAAAGCGAAAGACAAGTGCTGAATTTAGGATTCTGATGTCCGTTTTCAATCGAACGCGCGATGAGATTGCCGATTCCGTCACCAACGGCAAGGCGGGTATCCTCCCGTGAGGTCGCCGGTAAAGAGGATGCTGAAAGGGCATACTGCACGCTGTTGTGAAGATCGTCAAGTGTATTTAAAAGCGTGCCGTCAAGATCAAAGATGACGGCACGATAGCGCGGTGCTTCGTGTGACATGGATACCTCCGTGTGATCAGGTGAAGGGAATTCTGCCTTTCTTTTTGTAAAAGATAGATCCCGTAATCAGAAAGAAAAGGCTTCCGCCCGATAGGATGGGCAGGATAATGTAGCCGAGTGTTCGGTTGTCGGTATGTGCCTCTTCGTAGTCCTCATAGGTCATGATCGGCGTTTCATTGTAGGCGATGGCAAACAGATCGAGCCGCTCGCGGTCATGGTCGATGCTGACGGTCAGGACATCGCCCTTGCGGAGACTGTCGAGCGCTTCAGCATAGGCAGATCGGAACGCGATATTATCGATCACCAGCGGTTTGTCATATTCCTCGGTATAGATGTAATAATAATGATTCGTTGTTTTGCCGCCGACTCGTCTGACATGCTCATAGGAGAGAAAGGTGCAATTCTCGTACACCGGCGAGGTTTCGGGAAAGGGGGATGACATCGCGAAAAAGAAAAAAACAATGCCAAAAAAGAGAAAACAGAATGTGGTGGCAATGCAGAAGATGATGAAGGATGTGTGATTTTTTCTCATATGCTGCCTCCTTTTGTTGCTGATTTGAGTATAGCACAGGCGGTGTTTTTTGTCAAGAGGTGCTTCCGGTTTTGGAAGGCGTTTTAAAAAAATGTAAATTTTTATTGATTTTTATTAATTTCGCGTTTTTACTCTTGTTTTTATCAAAAAAAAATGATATAATAAAAAAAATTCATCAGAAAGGAATTTATAAAAATGGATTGGAATTCAATTTTAAACTCGATCGTTTCGTGGGCAACTACGGCAGGTGTTAAGATCCTCATTGCTCTTGTTGTCATGTTCATCTCGTTCAAGATCGTCAATTTGATTGCGAGACGTATCGTAAAATCAGCCGAAAAGAAGCATGCGGATAAAACGATCATGCGCACCTTGGCACACCTTGTCAAGATCGGTCTCAAGATCGTGATCGGCGTTTGCCTTGTCGGTTACGTCGGTATTGATACCAGCGGTCTTTCCGCTCTGGTAGCCTCTCTCGGTGTCTGTATCGGTCTTGCAGTAAACGGTGCGCTTGCGAACCTCGCGGGTGGTGTTTTGATCATTCTCACCCGTCCCTTCCGTATCGACGACTTTATTGAAGCTCAGGGCTATTCGGGAACAGTAGAGGAGATCAACATCACCAATACCAAGCTTCGCACGGCCGACAATAAAACGATCTACATCCCCAACGGTCCGCTTTCTTCCGGCTCTGTTGTAAACTATTCGATGCGTGATACCCGCAGACTGGATGAGGTCTTTGCCATTTCGTATGCTGCTGACTTCCACAAAGCGAAAAAGATTCTTTCCGAGCTTTATGAACAGAATGAGCTTGTGATGAAAGATCCCGCACCCTTCATCCGTATTACCGAGCATGCCGCTTCGTCGATCAATATCACCGTTCGTGTATGGGTCAAGAGCAGCGATTACTGGACGGTTAAATTTGATATGCTTGAAGCAGTCAAAGAAAAGTTTGACGCAGAAGGCATTGAGATTCCCTTTAACCAGCTCGACGTCCATATCAAAAACGATTAAACTTCTCTGATACTGCAAAAAGACTATGTTTCCCGAAAACGGAGACATAGTCTTTTTTGTTTTAAACGAGTAAAAAAGGCAAAAAATGAGGTGAAAGCGAAGAAAAGGTCAACTGTTTTGTGATTTACTTTCTTTTCTTTTAGCACTTCTAACTCGTTTCTTTTCGGCTTTTTTATAAATCTTGTGCTTGGCTTTTATGTATGCCACTTCTCCGCAAACAGGAAATGCCAGCATTATAAGCCCTATAATCACAATACCAACATAAGTTGTATCAATCTCCTCGGAGGTCATTTTATTGTTGTCTATCACAATGTCATTGATATAAATTTCCACCACCCAAGGTAATTGGTCCATTTTACGATACTCTACTTTTTGCCCCTCCAAGAGCTCCGCAAGTTGATTAAGGTCATAACCGATTGCATTGTATAGGTCTTTGGGTAGCCACGGACATACAAGCTGAAATTGCTCTCCATCAGACATTTCAACAATGATTACATCTTTTCCACTGGCATAATAAACATCCGCAACAGTACCACTTGAAACAGAGGTATTATCCTCACTTGGTTTAGAATATTTATCAAACATGATTACACAGAATGATATAATTACGGCTATTGCCACTACTGTTAGCAACGAAGAGACTATAATATGCTTTTTAAATTCACTTTTTGTCAATAATAGTCACCCCCTTGAGAGTATTATACCACACTTTCGCAAATAAATCAAGGCGCAAGCCTTGTATATCATCCGCAACTTGTTGCGGTATATCATCAATGTGAAACATTGTATATCATCAAGCCGCAGGGAAAATACACGCTGGCGCGTGATGAGATACAAGGGTGCAATGCGCCCTTGATGATATCCACGACTTCGTCGTGATAATATGCCAAGCCTGCGGCTTGGATAAAAAAGATACCCCCCAGTAAAACTGGGGGTTCTTCATTTTCGGGCAAAGCCCTAG
>JAFVYN010000104.1 GCA_017508605.1 Clostridia bacterium | reverse complement strand
GGGTGTTACCGTTTTTTTTACTTTCCGAACTTCACCCAGTCGATCTCGGTGTTGATCGGGTTGCCTGCCTTCTCGTCGAAGGCGATATAGATCGCGCTCGGGTGCGCGTCGGTATCAAGGCAGTTGACCGTTACGGTCTGCCATGAGCCGTCCTCGGGGAGGACCACGGTGCAAAGGATCTTGTCGCCCACACCGGTCTCATAGACGGTGAGCGTACCGCCATTACTCTTCACGCGGACCGTGAAGGTCTTCTTGCCCTCGGCAAGAAGCGAGGTAAAGCCGAGATACGCGCCGTCCTTCGTAACGGTAAGCGCCTTGTTGTCCTGTGTCTTCGTCATGCCGTCAAGACGATCGGCATTCTCTGCCTCCATCTGCGCAAAGCCATCCACGGAAACCGCCGTTTCCTTTGTGAAGGTCAGCGAGTCGAGATTGAAATTGCCGGGGTTGGAGCCTTCCGCCACAATCGAGAAGGTATGCTCGCCCTCGCTGAGAACGATGTTCTCATAGGTGTAGGTCTGCCAGATACCGTTCTTTGAGGAATCGCCCCAGGCATCGCTGACCGCAACCGAAAGCTCAGCCGCCTTCTTGCCGTCGATATACAGAGTTCCCGTATGATTCGAGGAGTCGTATTTACTGTCATTCTTCTTGCCGCAGTTGACACGGAGGGTGATCGAGAAGCTGCCCGCCTCGGTCACGTTGGCGGTAAAGGCAAGCTTGTCGCCCGAGATCTTGAAGGGCTTGACAAAGCCTTCACCGGTATAACCCTTCCACTCGCCGTCCACCTTCAGAACGTAAAGGCTTTCGGTATTCATCGAATACAGCTCGGCGTTTTCCAGCTCATAGCGTGTGCCGTCCTTGATCACGGGAAGCGTGCTTGTATCGTCAAGAGAAGCGTCGGCTTCCTTCGGCTCGGTGATCACAGCGCCCGACAAAAGGAGCGCATGCTCGCTTGTCTCGTGATGGAATTTCACAACCAGCACACCGCCGTCAAAGGCATAGCCCGATGCCGCGTTGAGAAGCGCGCTGACGCTGTCTTTCTTCGTCAGAGCCTTGCCGTCAAGGGTGACGGAGGTGACCTTCGTCACGTGGTTGAAGCGGAGGATATAATCTCTCTCGCAGGGCGTGAAGACTTTGGGATTGTGATCGGTCCTCTTGAGGCTGAAGCGGATCGCTCCATTCTCGACCGTCATCGCAAAGGCAGTCTCGGAATAAGCGTTCTCGGTGAGATAGCGGCGGCTGACACCGTCATCCTCATACAGGGTATAGCGGCTCTCACCGCGGGGATACAGATCGAGCGTCAGGGGATCAAGGGGCTTTTCATCGGCATAATCCACGTCGGGACCCATCGGAACGATCGCGCCTGCCTTGACGAAAACGGGGATCTCGTCAAGAGCGGCAAACACACGGACGGTATTGCCGTTCGCACCGCCTTCGTAACGCTCGCCCGTGAAATAATGATACCAGGTGGTATTGGGCGGGAACCATACGTTCACGTAAGTGTCGCTGACCGAGGTTGCGGGCGCGACGAGGAAGAAATCGCCGAGATAATACTGGCAGTTGAGATTCCATGCCTCGGGAACGAACTGGCTGCCGTCCTCAAGGATCATAGCGCGCATCATCGGAACGCCCGTGCTGTAGCCCTGCCAAGCGGTGGTGTACAGATAGGGATAGAGCGAGTAACGGATCCTGAGATTCTCCTTCAGAGTCTCCTGCGCGGTTTCGTCATAATCCCAAGGCTCTCTGCCGTCATGACCGTGGGTACGCATGATACCGCACCACGCGCCGAATTCGGCAACCCAACGGGTATACAGCTCGTCGCTCGGACGGGTCTTGAAGCCGCCGAGGTCATGAGAGACCGCCCAGTAGCCGACCAGTCCCGCGTCAAGCGAGAAGCCGATCTGATACCGAAGGTCGGAGGTGTTGGCGTCAATATCGCCCGACCACGCGGTCGCGAAATGCTGTCCCGCGAAGCTGCCGCGCGTCATGAACATCGGACGGGATTCGACGGTATACAGCTTCCATGCCTCATATGCGCCGAGAGCGGACATGACGGGAGCGGAATTCGAGCCAAGCACGTCGAATTCGTCAGGCCAGAAGAAATCGCCGTAGCCCGTCTTGATGACACTTTCCATATAGGATTCCACCCACTTGTTCGAGTAGGGGATCAGATGCAATTTGTTGCCGCCCGAAGCCTCGGGAGTGCCTGCGTTGTTGTGAAGACCGACGTGGAAGCCAAGCTCACGTGCCTCCTTGAACATCGCGTCGATGTCGGGGAATTTCGAAAGATCGTTGCTCCACATCTGATTGCCCCATTTTTCGCCCGCCGAATGATTCGGCTCGGTCACGTTCACGTCACCGCGCCAGCCGTAGTCGAAAACATAGCAGTCGGTGGGATAGCCCTCGTCACGCAGACGGTGGATCCATTCGAGAAATTCCGCCTGGGTCGCGTTGTCATTGCCGTATTTCGACAGCATGAAGCCGAGTGCCCATTTGCCGTAAAGCTCCATTCTGCCCGTGATCTCGGCATATTCGTTGAGAATGGTCTTGAAATCGGGACCGTACATCAGAAAATAATCGAGATAATCGCTTGTCTCAAAGCCGCCGCCTTCCTTGAAGAAGGTGGTGTTTTGGCTGATGGTGTTGAGGAAGACACCATAGCCCACCGTACTCATGAAGAAGGGCGACACCAGTCTGCCGTGAGACATCGTGAATTCGCTGAAATCCTCGCCGTAGCGGTTCAGCTCAGCGCGTCTGCCGTGATCTCCCGAGCCGAAGCCGAAAATACCGCCGGCATTCTTGTTGCCCTCTTCCTTTTTGATGCCGACCTGACTGCCGCGGCGGTAAATACCGCTCTCGCTGTCCTTCGTCAGAAGGTTACCGTCAAGGTCGTAAGCCTCGATGCGGAAGGGATTTTCTTCAATGCGAAGCTCGACCGATGCCGTGCGGATCAGCGTCACGCCGTCCTTTTTCTCCACCGTGTGAGAAACGAGGGCAAAGGTCTCCTTTTGCACCATGTAATATTCGGGATCGTCAGGGCGGTAGCCACCCGTCTTGTCGGATGCCTGCACGCGCACCGTACGGTCGGAGCAAAGCTCCAGAAGAACGGCATATTCGCCGTCTTCAAAGGTATAAACATTGCTTGTCGGCTTGTTCACGTCGCCGCCTCCTTGCGCCGTTGTATCGGCTGTGGTATCCTTCGGCTTACTTGCCGTGGTAACTGCCGTTGTCACTGCAGTAGTCTCCGGGTCGGGAGCGTCCGTCTGCAAAGGCGTTGTCGTGTCTTCATCCGAACAAGCGACAACCGCCGTCAGAAGCACCGCTGTCAGTAATACCAAAAGAATTTTGAACATGTGTCGTTTCATCGAATCGATCCATCCTGTCAGTTGATCGGCATAGCCGTCACGCTCATTATACCGCCGCGCCGTCAAAAAGGCAAGACTTTTTTCGGAAATTTGCTTTTTTTCTTTTATTTTTTATCCATATAAACCGTTTTTCCTTTGTTTGACAGCCACACAAAAAAAGCCGTCCACAAATGATATACGAGCCACGCAAACGAAAAAACGTCGGAAAGCGCGCTTTCCGACGTTTTTGGTTTTACAGATTATAATACTTTTCAAATTCCGCGGGGGTGGGGATCTTCGCAAGCTCGCTAAGCTCCAGGCGTTTGCCCTTGATGAAATTCGCGATCAGCTCCTCGGGGAAGACACCGCCCGCCGTCAGATAATCGTGATCGGCTTCGAGGGCGTTCAGGGCTTCGTCAAGCGAGGTGGGAAGACCCTTCAGCTTCTTCTTTTCCTCCTCGGGCAGATGATAGAGATTCATATCGTAAGGACCCCAACCGTTTTCGTGGGGATCGATCTCATTCTTGATACCGTCAAGACCCGCCATCAGAAGAGCGGCATAGCAGAAATAGGGGTTGCAGGTCGCGTCGGGATTGCGGATCTCGAAGCGGCGTTCCTTGGGTTCCTTCGCATACGCGGGAATACGGATAACAGCCGAGCGGTTCGAGGTGGCATAACCAACCGTAACAGGCGCTTCAAAGCCGGG
>JAFVYN010000103.1 GCA_017508605.1 Clostridia bacterium | reverse complement strand
CCCATTCTCAGTCCTTTTTTCTTGTGAACGGTATGCTTTTGGGGAGAGAGTAGCGGGACTGTTCGGGAATTTTTAAAAAATCCCATAAAAAATAACGAAGATCTGTAACCAAACGGATCCGGAATCCGTCTTATAGAGTGAAGGACAAAATGTGAGAAGCATGATAAAGAAATGAAGTCATTACTTGACATCAAGATAATAAAATGGTAAAATGTAAATAAGGCTATGGAAATGAAATAATAATTTTTACATATAGGAGGTATTATGAAGAAAGTATTGTTTTTGCTGACAGCGATCCTGCTTTTACTTGTTTTGGTCTCCTGTCAGGAGGCGTCTGTCACCACACAGCCGCAGGTTACGACTTCACCCGTCACCTCTGATGACGCCGACACCACTGCGAAAAAGCCCCTTCTCGGGATACCGACGGTGGTTGACGTATACGCTGTTCAGCACGCGGCAAGTCCGTCGGGCAGAGATATTGATGCCTATCCCGTCTTCTCGTTGCCTCTTCCCACACCGGGGGACGAGTTCATTGTGAACACTAAGACCTCCGGCATCTATCTCAGCGGCACGAAGCTTGATTTTCTCGGCACCTTGCAAAGCGCGACACTGGAATCGGCAGGCACCAAATTTCCGCTTTATCCCCGTGAATACGGCGCGTTTTCCGAATACTCCTACCGTCTTTCGGGCGATGAGCACGCTAAGATCCATATCCGTCATGACACCAAACAGCCGATCGCGATCTTTGGCAGACACGGTAGCGCGTTTTCCTCCCTTGATATGACGGATAAGACCGCCGTCCTGATCACCGCCACCGAATGGCTTGCCTATTACGGCGCGAGTATCGACGGCTGTAAGATCTTTATTTACGAGGAAACACTGAATCAGCGCGAGGGTATCTCGGTCGAGTACAACCGTACCGTCGGCGGTGTGAAGAGCGCTTACTATTCAAAAATGTGGATCAGTCTTGACGGCAAGGATTACGATATCAGACTGAAAAACGAGATCGAAGCACCCCTCGGACAGTATGCTTCGTATACGATCGATGAGGCGCGCGTCAAAGCGATCATTGATGAGGAAGCAGGGCGTTACTACGGCGCGAATGAGAATTTCTATCTCGACAGCTATCAGTTTGCGCTTATGTATATCGTACAGGACGGCAAGCTTTTCGCTCATGTCAAAGTTTCCCCAAAGATCTATATGACCGAACAGGGTCTTAAGACCTACGAACAAAGCGGCGAAAACGGTCCCGTCTCTGTCGTGGCAACCGATCTGTATCTTTTGATCACCGTTGCTGAGATCCGTTACCTTTCGTAAATCCTGAAAAAATCTGCCGCTCTCATGACGGGAACGGCAGACTTTTTCGCGATAGATTGTTAAAAAAATGCCAAAATACTTTATGATAGTAAAGTAAAAAGTATCTTTTTTTACAGAAATGTATTGACAAACATACATTTCTATGGTAATATGAGGGTGCATAAACAATTCACCTCAATGAAGGCAAAACCCAACCAAAATAAGGAGATGACATTATGGTAATTCTTACCGAAGCAGAAAAAAAGGCAATGTGCGCTACTCTTGCCGAGCATTTACCCAAATTGCGCAAACAGTTGAACGTGACTCAGGCAGAGCTTGGATATCTTTGCGGCTTTTCCCGTATCCGCGTATCGCAGATCGAAACGGGTAAGGCAGCTATGTCCTGGTCGCAGTTGACCTCCGTTATGTTTGTTTGTGAGCTGAATATCAAGGCAAAAGAGTACATTTATGCCAACGGCATTCTGAGTCCTAAGTTTTTGCAGTTTATTCAGAGAAAAGACGAGAACATTCCGCCCGATATCAATGTCGGCGTGCGTCCTGAGGTTCTGAGCCAGGGCTATCAGCAGCTTTCGATGAAATCGAACGGCTTTGAGCGCTGAAACGTCGGGAACGGTTCTGACTGATCTTGAAATATTGAGGGTAATATATGAACATTTCGGGCTTTCAGAAGCTGACGCTTCTTGATTATCCCGGAAAGACTGCCTCGATCATATTCACAAGGGACTGCAATTTACGCTGTCCCTTTTGTCATAATGCCTCACTGGCGCTGTCAAGGGCAGAGGAGGTCTATGACGAGAACGAGGTGCTTTCCTATCTTGACAAACGAAAAAAGCTTCTTGACGGTGTAACCGTTACGGGGGGCGAGCCGCTCATGCACGAGGAGCTTCCCGATCTTCTTCGTAAGATCCGTGCTCTCGGCTATGCCGTGAAGCTTGACACCAACGGCACGTATCCCGACAGACTCCGCGCGCTTCTCGACGAGGGTCTTCTCGATTACGTGGCAATGGATATCAAAAACAGTGAAGAACGCTATCCCATGACAGTGGGGCTTCCGGGATTTTCTCTCATGCCGCGCGTGAAGGAGAGTATTGCGATCCTTTTGTCCTCGAAGATCCCGTATGAATTCCGCACCACGGTGGTGAAGGGGCTTCATGACGAAGCATCGATCCTCGGCGCGTGCGAGCTGATCCGCGGGGCATCGGCATATTACCTGCAGCGCTTTACCGATTCGGGCGACCTCATCTCTCCTGAGGGGCTTTCTGCCTTTTCTCCCGACGAAATGCGCGCTCTCCTCAAAGTAGCCCGCCGCCTGATCCCCACCTGCGCCCTCCGCGGTGTAGACTGACCCGCGCGGACTCCCGCACCCTGATAAAACTGTGATCGATAACGCGGTCGCGTTACGGTGAAACCTGTTAGCAATAACACGGTTTCCCTGACGCGGCCGTGTTTTTATCCTCATATTCTGCCGACATTTATCCTTGTGCCGATTTGTAAAAAAGACTTGTATTTTTCTGTACAGTGTGCTATAATACTATGAAAAGAATCTGTAAAATGGGAATAGAGGTCTTTTTTAAGAGCTGATGATGGATGAATCGGGATACAGATGATCAACAATAGAGTAAAAGGATGTAGACTCATATGAAAACAGTGATGCTTGTGTTCGGGACACGCCCCGAAGCAATCAAGATGTGTCCGCTTGTCAATGAATTAAAAACAAGAGACGGAATCAAAACGGTGGTTTGCGTGACCGGTCAGCACCGTCAGATGCTGGACATGGTACTGGATACCTTTCACGTTGTGCCCGATTACGATCTTTCGATCATGAAGGCGGGTCAGACCCTATTTGATATCACGACCGGTATTCTGAATAAGATCGGGGAGGTACTTGATGAGGTCAAGCCCGATGTGGTTCTTGTTCACGGAGATACCTCAACCACCTTTGTAACCGCTCTTGCGTGCTTCTATAAGCAGATCCCGATCGGTCACGTGGAAGCCGGACTTCGCACCTACAATATTTACAGTCCGTATCCCGAGGAATTCAACCGTCAGGCGGTTTCTATTATCGCGAAGTATCATTTTGCTCCCACTGAGCTTTCCAAAATGAATCTTATCAAAGAAGGAAAGGATGAAAGCACGGTCTTTATCACAGGCAATACCGCGATCGATGCCCTGAAGACCACCGTACGGGACGGTTATCAGCATCCCGAGCTGGAATGGGCAAAGGATAGCCGTCTGATCATGATCACCGCGCACCGCCGTGAAAATCTCGGCGAACCGATGCATCATATGTTCCGTGCGATCCGTCGCGTGATGGAGGATCATCCCGATATCAAAGCGATCTACCCCATTCATATGAATCCGATCGTGCGTAGGGCTGCCGACGAGGAGCTTGGCGGCTGCGATCGTATCCACATCATTGAGCCGCTTGAGGTTCTGGATTTTCATAATTTTCTTGCCCGCAGCTATATGATCCTGACCGACAGCGGCGGAATTCAGGAGGAGGCACCCTCCCTTGGAAAGCCCGTTCTTGTGATGCGCGACACCACGGAGCGTCCGGAAGGCATCAAAGCCGGAACGCTGAAATTGGTCGGCACGGACGAGCAGGTGATCTATGAGAATTTCAAGCTGTTACTGGAAGACAGCGAGGCGTATGAAGCCATGTCAAGGGCAAGCAATACCTACGGCGATGGGTTTGCCTGCAAACGGATCGCGGATATTTTGTCCGCGGAATAAAAGCTTCATTGAAAAATCGAGGAAATAACGTGAAGACAGTTGCATTTATCAGGGGAACGGATATTTTTAACGATTCCCGTTCGACAAAAGAAATACGGGCGCTGATCGAGGACGGATACCGTGTCGAGATCCTGGGATGGAATCGCGGTGGCAACGCTCTTGAACAGTGTCAGACAACCTTTTCTGATGTTTTGGATCATGTGAATTTTTCTTTCTTTCACGTCCGCGCTGAAAACGGGATCGGCATCAGGAATATCCATAAGCTTCTCGGATGGATCCGATGGATCAGAAAGAAGCTGAAAGCCCTTCACAAGCAAAACGGTATTTTTGCTGTACACGCCTGCGATCTGGATGCGGGAATCGCAGCGAAAGCGTTTTGTGCAACAAATAAAGTCAAGCTTGTCTATGATATTTTCGATTATTACATAGACACGCATACCGTTCCGTCCTGCCTGCGCAGTCTTGTCGAAAACATGGAGATCAAGACGATCAATGCCGCCGACGTTACGGTGATCTGTACCGAGGAAAGAAAAGAGCAGCTGCAAAAGGCAAGTCCGAAAAAGCTGATCGTAATACACAATTCTCCGGAGCTTAATGAGGCCCCGACCGAGGAAGACGTCGATTACTGTTATTGCGGCGCCATGTCCGATATGCGTCTGATTTCGGAAATACTGGATGAATACGGTAATCATACCGATCTCGCATTTCTTTTCGCGGGATATGGGCCTCACGCGAAAAAGGCTGTCAGCATGGCTGAGACTTATGAAAACTTTTCCTTTATGGGATCGGTACCGTATGCAACCGTGCTTTCGTCAGAGGCTCGCGCCCGCGTGCTTTCGGCAATTTACGAGCCTACGATCCGAAATCACAGACTGTGTGCGCCCAACAAGTTTTATGAAGCCCTGGCACTGGGAAAGCCGATTATTGTTTGTCGGGGAACCGGGATCGATGCCATTGTTCTTGAGCATCAAATCGGGCGCGTTATTGAGTATGATGCCAAGGATTTTTACAAAGCGCTTCGTGAGTTGAGTGCCGATGACGAGCTGAGAAAAGAAATGGGTAAACGGGCGCGCTGTCTTTATGAAGAACGCTATCATTGGAAGATCATGAAGGATATCTTGTTGACCGCGTACAGAGAATTATAAGAGCGGTGTTGTCGATGGATGTAAGGCTTTACAGACCGTCATTAATTGGATAAGTCAGATAGGATGGATGTCAGTATGCAATCGGGTCTTTCGTCAGAAAATCAAAACAGAAAGAAAATCATCATCGTCAATAACAATATGAAGATCGGCGGTGTTCAGAAGGCATTACTGGATCTTCTGAACGAGATCTCCTCTCAATATGACGTTACCCTTTACCTCTTGAACCGCACGGGAGACTATCTCGGCAGGGTGCCGGAAAACGTCAGGGTGATCGGCGGGGATTCTCCTTACCGTTATTGGGGGATGAGTCAGGCGGAAAGCAAAAAAAACGTGTGGGATCACCTTTGCCGTTCGTTTTTGGCTCTTACCGCAAGGCTGTTCGGAAGAAAGCTCGCAAGTCGGCTGATCAATCTTGGCACGAAACCGCTCAGCGGGCAGTATGATACTGCCATCTCCTATATGCATGACGCGGGAGAGCGGATGCTTTACGGCGGATGCAATGACTTCGTCCTGTCCAAGGTGAACGCAAACAACAAAGTTACGTTCGTGCATTGCGATTATGAAAGCTCGGGAAGTCATTGTAAGACGAATGATGCTCTCTATACCCGATTCCATTATATCGCGGCATGCTCTGACGGTTGCAAAGATGCGTTTCTGAGGATCCTTCCTCAGCTCGAAGACAAAACCAAAACGGTGATCAACTGCCATAATTTTGATGAGATCGTATCTCTTGCCAACGAAGATCCGATCGTTTATGAAAAGGACTGTATCAACGCCGTTACCATCGCCCGCTTGAGCCCCGAAAAGGGAATCGAGCGCGCGATATACGCGCTCGGGTACGTGCTGGAAAGAGGCGTAAAGGTCAAGCTGCATATCGTCGGCGGCGGCAATCAGCGGGAGCCGTTGCAAAAGCTCTGCGAGGAGCTGAAGATTTCCGATCACGTCACGTTTTATGGGGAACAGACCAATCCCTACCGCTATCTCAGGCATGCGGATCTTCTGTTTATTTCTTCGTATCATGAGGCAGCCCCCTTGGTGATCGACGAGGCGCTGTGTCTGAAGGTGCCGATCCTGTCTACCGAAACAACGTCAAGCAAGGATATGATCGTAAAAAGAAACTGCGGTTGGGTATGCAAAAACGAACAGGAAGATATCAACCGCATGCTATATGAGATCCTGACGCAAAAGGATGAGATCGCAAAAAAGCGGGAGAGTATTTCAAAGCATATCACGTGCGATAACAGGATGGCACTCGATATGTTACGGCAAGTAATCGGCTAACGGAAGACTTGCCATTTTACGTAGATTAAGAGGTTTGTATGATACAAGTACTAAAAAGCAACGGCAAGCTGTATACGACGTGGCTTATCATGACGGTATTGATATTGATTGGCGTAGCAACGACCGGATTTCTTTCTGTGGCTGCTATGGCAATGTTTGCGCTCTTTTTATTATCTTCTCCCGTGAATGACAGCTGCGCACTCCTCTTCGGACTGTTACCGTTTGCCAACGTTTTTAAATATCAGGCGGGTGTTACCAGCTTTTTTACCGTTTGTGAATTGCTTCTGGTTCTCGTCGCGCTGATCAAACGCGCCAGGATCAAAACAACGGTGGTCGTCTCGATTCTGGTACTGGCTGCCTATATGGTGATGATGGGGAGCGGCACGCTGAACGGCTTACTGATCGTCAAGATCGTATTGGGTTTTCTGTTTTTCTATCTGATGACGTCCTGCGCCAAAAAAGAAGATACGGTCAATGCGGCATACTTACTGGCTTCAAGCACGAGCCTTATGATGCTGTTGTCTATGAACGATACGTATTTTTCTTTCGTGAGAGGGTTTTTGCTTGATCTCGACTACGTTTTGGATTCAACAGGACATGCTTCGAGTGTTATGCGTATGGGCGGTTTTCTGGGCGACCCGAATTACTGTGGCGCTCTTATCATCATAACGGTAGCCTTTTTGTGCGTTTTGTATTATTATAAAAGGATCAAAGCGGAATTCTGGGTGTTTTTGGCGTTCCTTATCCCGCTCGGCTTTTTCACCTACAGTAAATCCTACTTTTTGTGCATCTCGGTGCTGGTTCTCTTCCTGATCGTCTTTGTGCTGTTTCCAAAACACAAGGAATGGGGCTTCGTTTCGACCTTTGCCGTTCTGATCATCGCGGTGATGGCTCTGAGCGGAAAGATCGAGGTGTTCAACGTGATCCTGAAGCGGTTTACGGGCGGCAATATCCTGAGCGGACGAATGGAGCTTAACCGCTTGTATCTGTCTTATATCTGGAATCATCCTTCTGTTCTTTTCTTTGGAGAAGGAATCGCTGTGGACAGGATCATAGGCGCCCCCAATAACGTTCATAATATCTATATTGAGAGTCTTTTTAAGCTGGGCATCATGGGAAGTCTCGTGTATATCGGCACACTGTTAGCCTGTGTCGGTTCACACAAAGCGCGTCATACGAAAAGCAAGGTCGTTGATTATTTGCCTCTTCTGTTTTTTGCGGTCTCGTTTTATGCCCTTGCCGGCATCACCATGTATGAGTTACCGTTTTATCTCTCCATTGCCGTTTTAGCTAAGAATTTCGAGTCGTTGAACGACCGCGGCAAAATGGAGAAAGGCTTGCAAGGAGGAAAGAATCATGAAACAGTATAAAGTCGGATACACGACAGGTGTTTTTGATATGTTTCATATCGGGCATCTGAATATCCTCAGACGAGCAAAAGAGCAGTGCGACTATCTGATCGTCGGTGTTTCGACCGACGAGGTAGTTATGTCCTATAAAAACAAAACACCGATTATTCCCTTTGAGGAACGGTGCGCGATCGTGGAAGCGATCCGATACGTGGACCGTGTCGTTCCGCAGACAAGCATGGATAAGCTTGACGCGGTCAAAAGGTTCGGGGTGAATGCCGTTTTTGTCGGAAGCGATTGGCAGGGAACTCCGCAATGGATCGAATACGAACGGGCTTTTCGCGAGGTTTTATGCGATGTTGTGTATCTGCAGCACACAGACGGCATAAGTTCCTCGATTCTTCGTGACAAACTGAACAAAAAATAAGGCGGCTTTATGAGAAAACTGACGATTACCGAAGTCCAGACAATGTTACTTGACCTGATGAAAACGGTCCATCAGTTTATGGAGGAGCATCATCTTCCGTATTATCTGTTGGGCGGAAGCGCGTTGGGCGCGATCCGACACGGGGGCTTTATTCCGTGGGATGATGACATTGATATCGGAATGAAGAGAGACGATTACGAGAGATTTATTGCGCTGTCCGACCGATTTGATTCCCGATATGAGGTCGCGAATCTGTGGAATCAGAAGAACTGTGATTACGGGCTGACAAGAATTTATATGGATCATACCTATATTGATAATCCGACAACAGCCGCGACAAAATTGGACACAAGGCTTTATTTTGATATTTTTCCGCTGGATAACGTACCTGACGATCCGAAAGAATTGGCGGCCTTTGAAAAACGGATCATCAAGAAATAACGGCTTCTTCAAATGGTCGACGCGAGAGATTACCAAACGTCCAAGGTGAAGTTTTTGGCAAAACGCGTGATCTCCTTGGTCTTGCGGCCGTTCAGACAACCGATCCTTCGTTCCTTTGATCGGTTGATGAAGCGGTACAGACATCACAACACAGAAAGAATATGTTCGCTTTGCAGTCAGTATTCATTCGAAAAACAGGTGATGCCGAAAACAGTTTACGGCACGCCCACGGCACACCGATTTGAAGATACCGAGCTGTATCTGCCTGAAAATCCGGAAGCCTATCTGACAACGTTGTTCGGTGAGGATTATATGACCGTTCCTCCCGTGGAAAAAAGGCGCAGCGGATTTGATATTTATGTAAAACTCGAGGATCAATAATGGCTTTTCTTTTGACACAGCTAAAAGATCTCTATATTGGTATCCGCGGATTTCATACCGACAGAAAGCTTGTTGTGTTTGAATCCGATGACTGGGGGAGTATCCGTATGCCCTCAAAAGCCGTACTTGATGAGCTGAAGTCCTTGGGCGACACACCGGGGAAGGATCCCTTTCTAAGTTACGATTGCCTGGAAAGTGAAAGCGATCTTCTGGCTTTATACGAGGTTCTCGGCTCTGTTACCGACAGCAAAGGGCATACGCCTATCTTCACCCTGAACTTTGCCATGGCAAACCCGGATTTTGACGCCATTGATTATCAGAGAGGCAGATATGCTTACGAGCCATTTTATGAGACCTACCGTAAATATTACGGCGAAAACAGGATCTTAGAGCTTTTAAAGGATGGGTATCAGAAAAAACTCATTTTGCCGCAGCTTCATTGCCGTGAGCATATGAACGTCGGGCGCTGGATGCACGATCTTGCCCGTGGAAAAAAGGATACGCGGATGGCGTTTGACCATCGGATGATCGGAGTCGGCACCTCCTTCCATGAAAATAACGAATTCGGATATATGGATGCCTTCAATACCGATTTCTCGTCAGACGAAACGCTGTCAGAGATCCTGCGTGACGCGATCGGGCTGTTTCGGGATACGTTCGGTTTTGACAGCGCGACCTTTGTGGCATCGTGCCACGTATGGAACGAGCATCTTGAAAGGACACTGCATGAGAACGGGATCTCGTATATCCAAAGCGCTCCGTGGCAGAACAAGCCGATCGGAACAAACGGCAGCTATCGGCTGAAAAGAACGCTTCGTTATACGGGGCAAACGAACAAAACGGGTCAGCGGTACTCCGTCAGAAACTGCTATTTTGAACCGGCATACGATCGGAATACCGAGAGCTGGGTTGAAAGCTGCTTAAAGGAGATCGCCAAGGCGTTCCGATACGGAAAGCCCGCAATCGTCAGCACGCACAGACTGAACTATATTGCCTCGATCGATCCCGAGAACAGAAAAAACAATCTCTTGGGGCTGAAGGCTTTGCTGGATGCTATCGTAGAACGGTATCCCGACGTTGAATTTGTTTCCTCAGCGGAAGTATTCGCAATGATGGCAGAGGAGAAACGATGAGAATGAGGTCTAAGAATCGCTTGCTTTCCAATATGGTGAGCTATGCTGTTTTACAAATCGTCAACATGCTGGTCGGTCTGTTTCTGCCAAGACTGTATTTGTCGGTTTACGGCTCGGAGATCAACGGCATTATTTCGACCGTAAACAGCTTTACTACCTATTTTGCGTATTTGGAGGCGGGACTCGGACTCACTCTGATCCACTCTCTGTTCAAGCCACTGGCAGACGAGGATGTGGAAACAACCAACGGGATCCTGAGCTTTTCCAAAAGGCAGTATCAGAAGATCAGCTACATCTACTTCGTTTTGGTCGTTGCTCTGTCGCTGGTTTTCCCCTTTCTGAAGACCGCAAACGATATCGGTAAGATCGAATTCATTTCGCTTGTATTCGTGATCGGTCTTTACGGCGCTCTTGATTTTTATTCGATGGCAAAATACAGAGTGCTGTTGACCGCCGACCGCAAGGAATACGTGATCTCCAATGCCATGACAGTGGCACAGCTGCTTCGTTTTGTGATGGTATGGGCACTACTCCGGCTTCATATCAGCGTGGTATTCGTTAAGATCGTTCCCATCGTTACGCTTCTCGTCCGCTCTCTTATTCTGAAGCTCTACGTGGCAAAACGGTATCCGGGCTACTCGTTTTCGGTCGGGGAAACAACCGTCGTTAGCGCTTCGAAGGACCGTTGGGATGCGCTTTTATTACAGATCTCGATCAGCACCAGCGTGTCTTTGCCGACCATTATCGTTTCGCAGGTCCTCGGCTATAAGGAAGCAAACGTCTTTGCCGTGTACAGTCTGGTGATCAGCGCCATGATCTCGATCGTTTCCGCGCTCAGCTCCGGCGTTTCTCCCATGCTGGGAAGAAGTATTGCGCAGGGAAAGGACATCAACGTGCTTTATAACCGTTACGATTGGATCGTTTCGGCGGTGGTTACGGTTGTCTTTTCGGTTACGACTGCCATGATCGTTCCGTTTGTGATCCTGTACACGAACGTAGTCGATGACGTCAATTACGTTGTTCCCTCATACGCGCTGCTGTTTTGTGTCTGGGCGGCATTATATTCGTATCGGATCCCCGTGACGGCTGTGATCAACGCGGCGGGAATCTACAGACAGAACCGTGTTCACAATCTTTTGAACCTGGCAATACAGGTCATTGGCGGAATTGCCGCCTCGCTGATCTTCGGCGTTTCCGGTTTATTGATCGTGATGATCGTTGCCGCCATTCACCGAAATGTGGTTCTGAGCGTTGTGAACAGCAAAGAGCTTCTGCATAACAGCATTGCGAAATGTATTCTTCGGCAGATCCTCATGATCCTTTTGATCGTCGGCAGCTTCGTTCTGGCATATGCGCCCCTGAAGAATGCGGTAAGTAACGTTTGGGATTGGATCGCATACGCCATCCTTGTCTTCGTATCGGAAGCAATCGTCTGCGGCACGGTATTTGCGGTCACCGATTGGAAAACCGTCAGAGAGCTTGCCGCACTTCTGAAATCGAAGCTGAAAAAAGAAAAAACAAGACCGTGATCCCGTGTTTTGTGTCAAAAATTTCCGAGCCGAAACCTCCCCGTCCCGCAGAGAGCCGCGGGACGGGGTTTTTGGACGGCGTTTTCAAACGTGTCTGAAAAAGCCTGGCGGCATTTTTTACGTGCGGGGCCTTGGTGGGAATTTGAGATGTTTTCTTGTTTTTTCCTCTTGAAAAAGCCGGGAATATATGATAAAATAAGATACTAAAATATGAGGTAAAGACAATTTATGGGAAAACGATTTCGCATGTCAACGGCGCTTGACGTGGATGACGTACTTCTGGAGTGCGTCCCCTATGCCATTCGCCTTGCCAATGAAAAATACAATTTTGATCCTCCGCTGACGATCCACGAGATCGATCGCTGGGGTAAGCTCGGCACACGTGCCGACGTGATCTTTGAGTTCTTTGACGATCCGGAGTTTTTTAAAACACAGCCCGTGATCCGAGGCGCCAAGGAATTCGTGAAAAAGCTTTCGAAAATGACCGACGTGTTTATTTCGACGTCGATCGTGCCAAAATTCATGGGCATCCGCGCACAGCGTATTCTGGAGGAATTCCCCGAGATCCCGCCTGAAAATATCGTGATGGGTTCGAGAAAGGACCGACTCAACGTCGATATTCTGTTTGATGACGGTATGCACAACGTATTCAATTCCTCGGCGGCATATCCCATTCTTCTGCGCCGCCCTTGGAATCAGTCGGCGACAGGCATGCTTGCCGTCAACAATTACGATGAGTTTCTGAAGACCGTTGAGGTCATCACCAAGAGCTATTCGAAGGTGGATGGCGAGAGGGTCGATCCAAAGATCGTGGTGCTTGTCGGACCGTCCGGCTCGGGCAAGACGGCTGTGGCGGATCTTCTGCTTTCCGGGTGCGACCGCTTTGAAAAGCTGATGAGTTATACCACCCGTGAGGTGAGAAGTGATGTTCTGCACTACCGCCACGTTCCGAGAAAGGAATTTATCGCAATGCTCGACAGCGGTGTCTTTTTCGAATCGACGATGTACGCCGGCGAGGCGTTTGCCTCAAAGCGCGAGGACGTGGACGCCATTCTCGAAAAGGGCAAGATCGTGCTTGCTGTTATGGATATCTGCGGCGCGATGAGTCTTAAAACGCATTACGATAACGTGGTGACGGTGCATATCAAAAAGGATACCCGCGCGCTTCTTCGCGCGATCCTCGAAGAGGAGTCTTCCATCGACGATAAGGTGGGACGCATCGTCTCGATCGATGACGAAAAGCGCAACGAGGACATCTGCGATTTCGTCCTCTCCAACACCGATGACGAAACCACCGCAAATGCCATCCTTGACTATCTGGGTCTCTGATCGTACTAAAAACATCCCGACCGTTCAGCGTGTTCTCCTTAACGGAGAACACGCTGAAACTAAGTTTGCCCTTCGGGCAAGTGAAGTTATCTTCGATAGTGAAGTTCACTTCGTGAGTGAAGTTTCGCCTTGCGGCGAAGTTAAGGCAAACGTAACTTCACTGTGAGCCCGTGGCGAACAACTTCACTTTTGCGTCAGCAAAAACTTCACAAAGCAGAAAAAGAGAGCTAATGGCTTAAAAACCGTTAACTCTCTTTATTATTTATCGCAAGTATCGCATTTGTTTAACAAACGCATCGGGCTATGCCCATACCCCTATTTTATTTCTCCGATAAGAACATCACGCTTTTTCGGTCGGGATGTTTTTTTGCTGCGTGGAAGGGAAAGCTATGATGAAAAGCGGCAAAGTGTTGAAGAAACGGCAGTTTCCATGCATTTTTAAGTTTCCACATTTTGTGCCCGAATGGTAATATGCACAGAAAAAAATACAATATATTGTGTATTTTGTCAATTGCAAAAGGGTGCGAAACATGGTATACTATATGTGCTTCCGCTCGTCGGAGGGCAATACAATTCGACATGATTTTGCAAAAAAACGCCTTTTTCCGTAAAGAAAAAAGCGTCTTTTTTACTCAAATACAGTAGCAGAGCTGTACTATGTACAGCAAGAAAGGAGACAATATGTATCAAGTCATCAAACGTGACGGCAAGGTTGCCGATTTTAACATTACTAAGATCGCTGATGCCATCACCAAAGCATTTGAAGCGCAGAACAAACAGTATCATCCTTCGATAATTGATTTTCTTTCTCTCCGTGTCACCGCCGATTTCGAATCCAAGATCGTGGACGGCAAGATCGCGGTCGAGGATATTCAGGACAGTGTGGAAAGCGTTCTCATTCAGGCAGGCTATGCCGATGTAGCAAAAGCGTATATTCTCTATCGCCGTCAGAGAGAAAAGCTTCGTAACATGAAATCGACCATTCTTGACTATAAGGAGCTGGTTGACAATTACGTGAAAGTCAATGACTGGCGCGTGAAGGAAAACTCCACCGTGACCTATTCTGTCGGTGGTCTGATCCTCTCGAACTCGGGTGCGATCACGGCGAACTACTGGCTTTCCGAGATCTATGACGACGAGATCGCAAACGCGCACAAGTCGGCAGATATCCACATTCACGATCTTTCGATGCTCACGGGCTACTGCGCGGGCTGGTCCCTGAAGCAGCTCATTCAGGAGGGTCTCGGCGGTGTTCCCGGTAAGATCACCTCGAAGCCCGCAAGCCACCTTGCCACTCTCTGCAACCAGATGGTCAACTTCCTCGGTATCATGCAGAATGAATGGGCAGGCGCGCAGGCGTTCTCCTCCTTCGATACCTATCTCGCTCCCTTCGTAAAGACCGATAACCTCAGCTACGATCAGGTCAAGAAGTGCATCGAGTCCTTCGTTTACGGCGTAAACACT
>JAFVYN010000102.1 GCA_017508605.1 Clostridia bacterium | reverse complement strand
TCTGAGATTCGGCGCTTTGGCGGATAACGGTTTCGTCACCGACCAGAATGATATCTTTATTGAATTCCTGTTTGGCGAGAACGGCGCCTTTGATGATCTCGTGAGGTGCGTTGTCGCCGCTCATTGCGTCAATGATAACTTTCATATTTGACTGCCTTTCTTTTCTCAGTCGACAAAGTCGACCTTGATACGGTTGTGAAATACGGTTTCAACAGTGGCAAGCGCTCTTGCGGAGAGCGCTTCGTTTCTTGCCGCTTTGCCACCCTTGACTTTTTTATCGAGCGGCGCGATAATTCCGAAGTTCACGTTCATTGGCTGAAACTGTGTGGTGGCGGAGGAGATGTAATGCGAAAGCGCACCGATCGCGGTTGTATCGGGAAAGATGCAGGGATCTTTTCCGAGTGCGGTCAGTGCCGCATTCAATCCCGCAACATAGCCACTGGAGGCAGATTCGATATAGCCTTCTACACCGGTCATCTGACCCGCAAAGAAGAGATGTGGATTGGTTTTCATAGCATAGCAGGTATTCAGAAGCTTGGGCGAATTGATAAAGGTATTACGGTGCATAACACCATAGCGCAAGAATTCTGCGTTTTCAAGTCCGGGAATCATGCGGAAAACACGTTTTTGCTCGCTGAAGGTGAGGTGTGTCTGAAATCCCACGAGATTATACATGGTTGCTGCATTATTTTCACGTCTTAACTGTACGACGGCGTGGAATTCCTTTCCCGTTTTGGGGTCGGGAAGACCGACGGGTTTCAGTGGACCGAAAAGTAAGGTCTCTTTTCCACGACGTGCCATGACTTCGACCGGCATACAGCCCTCAAAGACGGTGAGCGCTTTTCCATCGGAATCGGTGGTATCGAATTCGTGGAGCTTGGCTTCTTCTGCCGTGATCAGGGCTTCGTAAAATGCTTCGTACTGTTCACGGTCCATCGGGCAATTGAGATAACACGCTTCTCCCTTTCCGTAGCGGGAGGCGGCAAACGCGATATCGGTATTGATCGTGGCGGCATCGACAATGGGAGCGGCGGCATCGTAAAAGTGAAGACTTTCTTCGGAAAGGATCTGCTTCAGCGTTTCGGAGAAGGCGTCCGAGGTGAGAGGACCGGTTGCCACAACGGTGATCGCATCCTTGGGAAGCTCGGTGACTTCTTCTTCCACAACGGTGATCCTTTCATGAGAGCGGATCTTCTGAGTAACGTACTGCGCAAAAAGGGAACGGTCCACCGCAAGCGCGGAGCCTGCCGAAACTTCGGTTTCATAAGCCGCTTCCATGATCAGGGAAGAAAGCGAAGACAGCTCCGCTTTTAACAGCCCGATGGCGTTGGTGAGCTGATTGGAGCGGAAGGAATTGGAGCAAACCAATTCGCAGAAGTCAGGGTTGTGATGCGCGGGGGAATATTTTTGAGGTTTCATTTCGTGAAGGAAGACACGGCAGCCGAGTCTTGCGGCAATATATGCCGCTTCACAGCCCGCAAGCCCCGCTCCGATAACATGAATCGTAGGCATCATTCTTTGATAACCTCTTCACCGAAAGCGGAGCATGCCTTGTCACAGCATACGGGATGTTCTTTTCCTTTTTTGATGAAAAGCATTTTGCCGCATACCGAACAGGTATCGTTGGTAGGCTTATCCCAGCTCGAGAAGGAGCAGTCGGGATAGCCCGAGCAGGAATAGAAGACGGTTTTATTCTTGGCACGCTTCATCACAAGATCCTTGTGGCAGATCGGACAGGGAACGCCGATGGTGTTATCGGTACTGACGATGTGACGGCATTTCGGGAATGCGGAGCAAGCGAAGAATTTGCCGTATTTACCGCTGCGCATGACCATGGGAGCGCCACACTTTTCGCATGCCATATCGGTGACTTCCGGGGGTGTAGCCGGTTCTTCGACGGTGTTTTCGGTCAAAGAGCGGGTGTTTTTGCAGGTAGGATAGTTGGGACATGCCGCAAATTTTCCGAACCGTCCCGATTTTACGATCATTTTCGCACCGCATTTTTCACAGATAATATCGGTTGTTTCGGCTTCTACGGTGACTGTGCCGTTGTCGACCGAGTCGAATACCGCATCAAGGTCGACCTTGAATTTGGAATAAAACTTATCCAGTACCTCAACAACGGTGTTGCTGCCCGAGGAGACGGAGTCGAGATCGTTTTCCATTTGCGCGGTGAAGGCGTAGTCGACGATATCGGGGAAAAACTGGATCATGAGGTCGGTCGTTGTGACGCCGAGCGGCGTGGGAATGAGCGACTTGCCCTCTCGTTTAACATATCCGCGGGAGGTGATGGTGGTGATGATCTGCGCATAGGTAGAAGGTCTGCCGATTCCCATTTCCTTGAAGAAGTCGATCAGCGAGGCTTCAGTATAGCGTGCGGGCGGTTCGGTGAAATGCTGTTCAGATAAAAGTTTGGTATTGAGCAGCGTTTCGTTTTCATAAAGGGTGGGAAGAGGATTGGTGGAATCTTCTTCTCCCGCGATTTCAGTATAAACGGCAAGATATCCTTTGAAGCGAAGCGTTTGTCCGCTTGCTTTGAAAAGGTATTCCTGGCAAAGGATCGAGGCGTTTACGGTATCGTAAGTCGCGGATTGCATCTGGCTTGCTAAGAAGCGTTCCCAGATCAGTTTGTACAGCTTGTACTGGTCGCTTGTCAGCTTTTTGCGGATACGTGCGGGGTCAAGAGTAATATCCGAGGGTCGGATCGCTTCGTGAGCATCCTGAGCGTCGCCCTTGGTTTTGTAAATGCGGGGTGTTTCGGGATAGTATTCGTTACCGTAGTGGCTAATGATATACTCTTTTGCCGCTGTTTGCGCTTCAGTTGAGACTCGCAAAGAATCGGTACGCATATAGGTGATCAGACCGCGTACGCCACCGTTTTCAGCGCCGAGACTGATACCTTCGTACAGTTCCTGAGCAACCTTCATGGTCTTGTGAGATTGGAAATTCAGCTTGCGTGCCGATTCCTGAAGAAGAGAAGAGGTTGTAAAGGGGGCGTGAGGATTCTTGCGGCGAAGGGAACGCTTGATGCTGTCGATAACGAAGGGTTTGCCCTCAATGGCGGCTTGGACAGTGTTCACCTCTTCTTCGGTGGCAAGATCGAGTTTTTTATCTTTGGTACCGTAAAAATGCGAAGTAAAAAGTGCGCCCTCGCTGTTGGTATGTTCGGCGGAAAGTGTCCAGTATTCACGCGGCGTAAACGCTTCGATCTCACGTTCGCGCTCTACAATGATACGTGTGGCGACTGACTGTACACGTCCGGCAGAAAGACCGCCGCGGATAGTCTTCCAAAGGAAGGGGCTGAGCTTATATCCGACGATTCTGTCAAGCATTCTGCGAGCTTGCTGAGAATTAACGAGCGCCATATCGACTGTGCGGGGGTTCTTGATCGCTTCCTTGACGGCGGTTTTGGTGACTTCGTTGAATGTGATTCGCTTGGTTTTCTCGATCGGGATATCGAGAACGGTAGCAAGGTGCCACGAAATCGCTTCACCCTCTCGGTCAGGGTCGGTTGCGAGGAAGATCTTGGAGGCATTTTTCGCTTCCTTCTTCAGTGCCTTGATAACATCACCTTTTCCGCGGATATTGATATAGTGCGGTTCAAACTCGTTATCAAGATCAATGCCGAGAGTGCTTTTCGGTAGGTCTCTGACGTGACCGACCGATGCGATAACTTTATAATTAGAACCAAGGTAGCCCTTGATTGTACTTGCTTTACTGGGGGATTCCACAATGACCAGATTTGCCATGTCGTATAGTTCTCCGTTTTCGTTTCTTTTGCAAAAAAGTGTATGCGATTCAGGTGTTTCTTATGTATTGACCGCCCGGTAAACAGCGGACGAGTTGCTTGATTTCGAGTGTTGTCAAAGCCACGAGAGCATCACTGACCGTGAAGCCCTTTCTGGCAAGCTCGTCTGTTGTGATCGCGCGATCGGTAGGGACAAGTTCGAGGATCTTTCTTTCGGTTTCATCGAGTCCTTCGGGAATTGGTTTCGGTGTCTGTTTGATGCTATCTCTGTTTTCGGAAGATGAAACACTTTCAGTCGGTTTCGTGTTCTTGGGTTTCTTTGGCTTTACCGTTTTTTCTGTTGGAGGCGGTGTATGCGGTGCATAAGGAAAATCGTTCAGCGTATATACACCGTTTACGCCACCCTTCAGATCATTGATAATGGGCTTGATCGGGGTTGCGACTGAAGAGGCGGGTTTGGTGCCGAGATTCTTCATGTGCTTGGCGGGATTCGTATAAAGCAGACGTTCCGTGCGAATTTTAGTCGGGAAAAGACACTCATATTCGACGAGAATATCAAACGCGCTTGTGACCATACGCGCACCTTGCTTGATCAGTTGATTGGTACCGCCCGAGCCCGCTTCTCCGATGTTACCGGGAAGCGAAAAGATGTCGCGTCCCTGTTCAAGAGCCAGGCGGGCGGTGATCATGGCGCCGCTTTTTTCGTCACCCTCGATGACGAGTGTTCCGAGTGAAAGAGCGCTGATGATACGGTTACGCTTGGGAAAGTGATAGCCAAGAGGTTCGGTATGTGGGGGATATTCGGTCAGAACAGTACCCGTTCCGGCGATCTCCTCCATCAATTCGGCGTTGTGCCTGGGATAAACGACGTCGATTCCGCAGCCGAGAACGGCTATGGTATAGCCTAAGGCATCAAGCGCACCGCGATGACAGAAGGTATCGATACCGCTTGCCATACCCGATACGACAATCGCTCCGCCTCTTGCGAGATCGTTGCAGATGGTGTAGGCGTTGCGTTTTCCGTATTCGGTGTAGCGACGGGTTCCGACTGTAGCGATTGCAACTTCGTTATCGATTACGGGAAACGCGCCTCTGCCGTAAAGCAGAACAGGGAAGTCTGGGATGCGTCGAAGCCGTTTGGGGTAATTGGGAGAATCGTAGGGAAGTAAGAAAACGTCACGTATTTTGCAGAATTCAACAATTTTGTCTGCCTCGTCCAGGGATTTGTCGGCAAGACGTTCCGCAAGACCCTTCGGCGCGCCCTTGGCGATACATTCGTCGTAGTCTGCCTTATAGATGGCATCGGTATTGCCATCGAATGCTTCGATCAATTGACACAGTGAGCGTGTTCCGGGAACGGCGGCAAGAGAAAGCCATACGCTATAGCGAATATCTGACATAACGGATCGTGTTCCTTTCTGTGTTTTTCGGTTTGGTCGAAATTACCTGCGGCTGTTTTTGAATATCTCCCACATGAGTACCGATGCGGCGATAGAGGCATTGAGAGATTCGCATCCGCCTGTCATCGGTATATAGACACTGTTCTCACAGACTTCGATCACAGATTCCGAAAGACCGTGTCCTTCGTTTCCGATCACGAAGCACGCTTTTTGTCCGACGGTGAGGCGATCAAGAGACAGGGCGGTTTCATTCAATGTGGTTGCATACGTGTGATACCCCTTCTCGCGAAGGTCAAGGAGTGTCTTTTCAAGATCGCTTGTCCTTTGCGTAGGAACAAAGAATAGTGCACCCATGGATGCACGCAGGGTTTTGTGTGAATAAATATCCGCACAGTCATCGGAAAGAATCATCGGTTGATTCCGAATGCGCGCGCGCTTCTTACGATCGTTCCGAGATTGCCCGGATCACGTACGGATTGCAGACAGAGAACGGTATCGCAAAACGCATCACTATATATTGTAGCAAATTTATGAAAGTTGTCAAGATATTTTATGGCACAAAATATTCCTTGAGGCGATTTTTCGCTCGAAATTTTCTGATAAACGCCTTCCGTGACTTCGTAGCAAGCACATTCTTGAGGGAGTGTGTTCAAAAGAGCACTTTCTTTTGGTGTAGCAAATGCATAGATTGGCGTAATACCGCTTTTAAGCATTTCGTCAAACAGCTTTCTGCCTTCAATGAAAAACATGCCTTCTTCATCGCGATATTTGCGTTCACTGAGCTTTGCCATTCTTACGATCAGTGGGTTGGTGCGGGAGGAAATCTGGTTCATATCCTGTAGTAACCTCGTCTTCTCGGAGAGTATCACGGACCTGTTTTGATGGAAAAAATATCAAATACAGTGTGATTTTCTTGGTTTCGCAGAATTTTTCTCTGTCGTTAAATACGACAAAAAACCCGCGTAGGCGGGTTTTTTGTTATTTATTAGAGAGCAGATTTTGCGGTTTCGCAAAGAGCAGCAAATGCGGCTTTGTCGGAAACTGCGAGTTCTGCGAGCATCTTTCTGTTGAGATCAATGCCTGCCTTCTTGAGTCCTGCGATAAAGCGGCTGTAGTTGATGCCGTTTACCTTGCACTGTGCGGAAATTCTGGTGATCCAGAGCGAGCGGAAATCTCTCTTCTTGAGCTTTCTGCCGACGAATGCATAGTTGCCGCTCTTCATAACAGCTTGCTTAGCCATCTTGAAGTGCTTGCTCTTGGCACCCCAATAGCCCTTAGCAGCCTTGAGCATCTTATTTCTTCTCTTGCGCGTCATCAATGCGCCCTTAATTCTTGCCATATCTATTTCACTCCTTTTCTTCTTATTACAACTTAGAACTTCTGAATGAGAACCTTAACAGCAGGAGCCATCGAGCTGCTGAGGTAAGCGCCGCCGCGAAGATGTCTCTTGCGCTTTGCGGTCTTGATACCGAGCTTGTGACGGTGATGCGAGTGATTCATCTTGACAAGACCACTCTTGGTCAGTGAAAATCTTTTAGCAGAAGCCTTATGTGTTTTGATCTTTCCCATGTTTGAGAACTCCTTTCAAAATATACCGTTTTAATTTTGCGTGGGTTTGGGTTGCGCGTTTTTAACCGTGGAGGGCTTCAGGGGAGAGATGAGCATTGTCATTGCACGTCCTTCCATGATTGGGTCTTTATCAACACTTCCGACATCGGCGACGTAGTTGCGGAAGCGTTCAAGAAGCTCGCGTCCGACTTCCTGATGCGCCATTTGGCGCCCCTTGAAGATGACGAGGACTTTTACCTTGTTGCCGCCTTGCAAAAACTTACGTGCGTTATTTGCTTTGGTGTTGAAGTCATTGGTGTCGATGTGGCAGGAAAGCTGAACTTCCTTTACTTCGACCTTCGTCTGATTTTTCTTGGCTTCCTTCTTTTTCTTTTCACGGTCAAAACGGAATTTGCCGTAATCAAGAATTCTGCAGACAGGGGGATTGCCGTTAGGGGAGATCAGAACGAGATCAAGATTTTTGTCATATGCGCTTTCAATTGCATTTCCGACGGTCATGATACCCATTTGTTCGCCTTCGGGACCGATGACACGGATCTGCGATTTTTCTGTGATAGCGCCCGAAATGATCTCTTCGTTCACCAAATGTTCTTTGTCGTTACGATTGTTGATTGCGATGTGAAAACACCTCCGATTAAAATAAAAAATGTGCGTAGAACACTCTCCGCACACAAAAATCCATACGGCACATAGGACGACGCATGAACGTGATATTAACCGAACGCAAATCTTTACGTCGGTGAGAACGGAGCTGTTCTTCTTCTTTGACGAGTTGAATTGTATCACAGATTTCAGGGATTGTCAATAGGCTTTCTTGAAAAAATCGAATTTTTTTATTTTTTTCTGTGTGAAAGGACGGAGCGGTGGGACGGCGGATGAGTTTTTACAAAAAAAGTCTTGCATTTCCGAGGGGTGCGTGATAAAATATAATAAAAGGAGGTGGCAGTATGTGGAAACGTCTGTCAGCAAAAGCGCGTATTTCTCTTTGGCTGATCACGATCGGCGCGATCTTTCTTTTGCTTTTGTTTCTCGTTTACGGTATATTTTGGATCATGACGGGTGATTCTGACAATACAGGCACCGTGACCTTCACTTACGGTACGGGATCAAGACGCGACCCGTCAGTTGAAGTCCTGAAAGAGACGTACTGTCCGGACGGCATCTGGTACGTGAGTTTTTCACGCCTTGCGACATCCTGCGGTTTTTCAAGGAGCGGTGATGCGCACGAGATACGATATATCGTCCGAACAGCTGAAGACTGTTATGACACGGTGATTTTTTACTCGGGAAGCCGTAAGGCAGTTGTAAACGGTATACACGTTACACTTTCAGAGCCTGTCAGGTTTATAAACGGAGATACTATGGTTCCGTGCGAATTCATCACCGAACACGTAAGCGGAATGTCTGTTGAAGTGACGGATGAAAAGATCCGCGTGACCTTTGAGGAGGGGCACATCTCATTTTTGCCTTCCGTGAGTACGTTGCAGCCAATTGAGCCTTGAAAACTATGATGTGCAACAATATAGTTATCAACTAAACCGCAGGCTGAATTGTGTTTGCGGTTTTTCACATTTTATTGAGTATAATGATCAGTATATTATCTTGACAAAATATGAAAATGAGGATATAATCAAGTTGATCCTAAAACGAAAAAGGTGAGGTATATGAAAACTTTATTCAAACATAAAGCCGTGCGTCTGACCGTGCTTTTGCTGGCCGCGCTGCTTATTACATTCGGTATTTATTACGTGACCCTTCCTGCCATTAACGTGCACAATCCCGGCTTTTGGATCTTTTGCTTTTTTGTTCTTCTGATCTATGGAGCGGCACTTGGGTTGTTCGATCTTTCCTCTCTGCTGGAGAACGGAGTCAAATCCTTTTCCGGGAAAAGAAAGCCAAAGAACGTTGTCTATGATAAGTGTAATTTTCTTGGACTGAATCGTTCTTTTATGACAAAGATTGGAATCGTTTTGATTCTGGCTCCGATTGTTGTACTTCTGATCGGCGGTATTTTTTCTTCGACGTTTTTCAATGCCAGGCGATATGCGAGCGTTATTGAAGTTGAGGACCGCGTTTTCACCGAGGATATGCCGAGCGTGTCCGAGATTACCAATATTGCGCTTGTTGATACCGAATCGGCGATCATTCTGGGCGAAAGAAAGCTCGGTCGTCTGGAGGATGTGGTATCGCAGTATATTGTCAGTTCTCACTATACGCAGATCAATTATCAGGGACATCCGATGAAGGTTGCAAGCCTTGAATACGATGGTTTTTTCAAGTGGTTGAGCAACCGTAACAAAGGTGTTCCGGGTTATATTATGGTGGATGCGGTGCTTAATAAAGCAGATTATATGGAGCTTCCCGAAGGTATGATCTATACCGAAAGCGCATACTTCGGAGAATATCTTGAAAGAAAACTTCGCTTCGATTATCCGACGAAGATCTTCGACCGGATCTCTTTTGAGGTGGATGAAAGCGGTAAAGTGTGGTACGTTGTATCCTGTGCTACCGCACGGGTCGGCTTATTCGGTGCAATGGATATCCATGAAGTGATCCTGTTTGATCCTGTTACGGGCACCTCCGAGCTGATGAAGGTCGAAAATACGCCTACATGGGTTGATATCGTTTATGACGGATATCTGGCGTGCGAAAAATATGACTGGAAGGGGCTCTATTCAGGTGGATATCTCAACTCTTTGATCGGAAATAAGGGCTGTAAGCAAACCACAGACGATTTTGGTTATATCATGAAGGATGACGATGTCTGGTATTTTACCGGTGTCACTTCCATTACCGCCGATCAGTCCAACATTGGTTTTGTTCTTTCCTGCGCCAGAACGGGCGAGTATATCTTCTATCTTGTTGAAGGCGCAGAGGAGCATTCCGCTATGGGTGCAGCAGAAGGTGAAGTCCAGGAAAAGGAATACAATGCATCTTTTCCGACACTTGTCAACATCGCGGGCGAACCGACATATATCATGGTTTTAAAGGATGCGAACGCTTTGGTGAAATTGTATGCGCTTGTCAACGTGAAGCAATATAATATTGTTGCGACAGCTACAACGCAAAGCGAAGTTATTGCGGCGTATATTCAGCTTTTAGAGCAAAACGGTATCAGTAATTCTGATACGGGTGTTCCGGACAATCATGTTGATATCACTGTGCAGGATGTCAAATTCCTGACATTGGCGGAAGTGGATTACGCGTATGTAACGGCAACTGACAAAAACGTGTATCGGATCGAATTCAATTCTGTGAATGAATCGGTCGTTTTACTCAAGTCGGGTGATGTGTTGACAGTCAAGGCATCGTTGGATGAGAAGACGGGTATCTACCGTGTGACTTCGTGGGAGTGGAAAAAATAACTTGTAAAAATACGCTGTCGGTTTTCTTGCCGACAGCGTATTTTTATGTTCTTATTTGTGGATCTTGAATATCCTCTTAAGCAGCCCCTTTAAAAATCGGGGAGCTTTTACGGTTACGATCTTCATACACACCCTCCTTGCTTTCATTGACAGTATATGCAGAAGATCCTGGCACAGTTACGGTTTCTTTTTATCCCAAGGGTTCTTTTGCTTCAGAACTTGATATAAGGCAATGAAATTGTCGTGGCGGCTTTGCGGGATCTCTCCAGTTCTGACTGCATCGCAGATGGCGCAGCCTTCTTCACGAAGATGTGTGCAACGTGTGTAACGGCATGTACCGAGCTTGTCGCGGAATTCACGGAATGTATAAGGCAACTCGTCTTTGTCGAAAAAATCAAAGCGTTCAAAATCCAGCATAGAGAATCCGGGTGTGTCGGCGATAAATCCGGTACAGTCTGAAGATAAAAGCTGACATAACGGAAAGAGCTCTACGTGGCGCGTGGTATGTCTGCCGCGCTGTGTTTTGTGGGATACACTTCCCGTAACGATAGATAAGGAGGGGAAAAGCAAATTCATCAAAGTGCTTTTTCCGGCGGCGGATGCGCCCGCAAATGCGGAAATGCCGTCTGAAGCGTGTTCCTTGAGATATATAAGGAGAGGTTTTATTGTTTCGGGATCGTTGACAGCGGTCCTGAATACGGTGAAATGGTTTTGATAAATGGCGGCCAGTTCTTCGGCACAGCGGCGGCGCAAATCTGCATACACGGAGCCCTGCACAATAC
>JAFVYN010000101.1 GCA_017508605.1 Clostridia bacterium | reverse complement strand
GGGAACTGTGGGATCAGCCGCACCGGTTACACGCATAGCGCCGTAAACGTAGGAACGACCGGACAGAGGGTCACGGATCGCACCGCCGATACAGGTAGCCGCGCCGCCGAAGGGCTCGATTTCTGTAGGATGGTTATGTGTTTCGTTCTTGAAGAGAAGCAGCCACTTTTCAGTCTTGCCGTCATGCTCTACGTCGATCTTTACTGTACAAGCGTTGATCTCCTCGGATTCGTCAAGCTTATCAAGCTTTCCGACCTTCTTGAGATGGCGGACTGCGAGAGTTGCAATATCCATGAGGCAAACGGGCTTAGTTCTGCCGAGAGCTTTTCTTGTCTCGATATATTCTTCGTAAGTCTTCTGAAGAAGCTCGTCTTCAAACTTAACGTCGTCGATGATGGTAAGGAAGGTGGTGTGACGGCAGTGGTCAGACCAGTATGTATCGATCATACGGATCTCGGTGATGGTGGGATCGCGATCGATGGACTTGAAGTATGCCTGGCAGAACGCGATGTCAGCGTTGTCCATGGCAAGACCGTATGCTTTAACGAAATCGGCAAGACCTGCTTCGTCAAGAGCGATGAATCCGTCAAGTGTTTTTACCTCTGTGGGAATATCGTACTGAACCGCAAGAGTCTCGGGCTTTTCCATTGAAGCCTCGCGGGACTCAACGGGGTTGATTACGTATTTTTTGATCTCAGCGATCTCACATTCGGTAAGCGCGCCGTAAAGAGCGTATACCTTAGCGGTGCGAACGAGGGGACGGTCGCCCTGAGATATGATCTGAATACACTGAGAAGCGGAGTCGGCTCTCTGATCGTACTGACCGGGGAGGAATTCCACCGCAAATACTACAGCACCTTCTACGTTAAGTCCGTCGGTTACGATATCAAGCTGAGGCTCGGAGAAAACCGTGCTTTTTGCGTAATCGAAAAGCTCGGGAGTGATGTTTTCAGCATCGTAGCGGTTGAAAACACGTACATCGGTAAGATTCTTTATGCCGAGAAGGCTTACCGCATCGGAAAGGAGAGCCTTAGCTTCAAGAGCGAGCTCCTTTTTCTTTTCTACAAATATTCTGTATACCATAATTATTTATGCCTCCTTAGCAGCCATCGCACGTGCGCCGATGTCATGTCTGAAGAATCCGCCTTCAAAGCTGATCTTTTCTACCATACCGTAGGACGCGTCGATCGCATCCTTAAGTGTATCTGCAACTGCAGTTACGCCGAGAACTCGTCCGCCGCTTGTTACAAGCTTGCCGTCAGCGATCTCTGCTCCTGCAACGTAAACGTTTTCTGCAACCTCAGCGGGAAGAGTGATCTCGAAGCCCTTCTTATAAGATGTGGGGTAACCGCCCGATGCCATGATAACACAGCAAGCGTTTTTGTCAGCAAACTTTACCTCGGTCTCAGCGAGAGCGGGAAGATCTGGCCACGGGCCGCCCAGGTGACGGGCGTAGACGGTCTTGATGCGAAACTTCTTGGGTAATGCCAGGCTGAACGGCATGTGGTAGCGGTTCGCACCTTTGCCATTGCCGACGAAACCGATGTTGAGGATGCGGTGTGCCATGCGATTCCTTTCGTCGCGGTTTGTTTTGTTCAACAATAAAGACGATCACCGGAGTTATCTTCCACATCGCCCTCTTGGGCACTTAAGTCCAAGGAAGGCGTGCTTGGGTCTCTTCATTGTGAAAACCAGTTTCGTCAAGAGGAGCGGTATGCCAATCGCAAAGTTGCGTGCCGGGTGTATTATCGTTTTGCAAGATGACCGAAAATCTCTAATATATAAGACAAAAATGGCCATTACGTAAGAAAGGCACGTCCATGTATGTTAGGAACACCTCTCGAACACTGGCTTT
>JAFVYN010000013.1 GCA_017508605.1 Clostridia bacterium | reverse complement strand
TCGTGCCCTCCGCTGTCGCTACGTTCACCACTTTTCCGGCCTGTACGTCCGCTTTGGTCACTACGTGCGACGCTGCAAAGGACTGGGATGCGCCGGGCGCCAGGCTTGCGATCTTCCAGCACCTACCAGCCGACCGTTCTCATCGCCGTTCCGCTTGTGCTGGAATCCTTCCTGAAAACAATTCAGAAGAAATATGCCAAGATTTTTGCGGGTGAAGCGGTCTTCAAAACCCAGAAAGCGCTATCTTCCCTCTTTAAGCTCACCCCTGCAGTCTCTAAAGGCATTTTTGCCTCGGTGACAAAAGCTTTGGGCGGTAAAATGCGTGCCATTCTCTGCGGAGCGGCAGCGCTCTCTCCCGAGATCTATCGGGCATATGAATCCTTCGGTCTTCGGGTATACGTTGGTTACGGTCTGACCGAGACCTCCCCCGTTTCGATCGTACACAACGATTCGTATACCGCGGCAGGTGACGTCGGTTATCCGATCGAGGGCGTGGAAGCCATGCTGACCGACGTCAATGAAGAAGGTGTCGGCGAACTTATCCTGCGCGGCAACAATGTCATGCTTGGGTATTACAACAATCCCACGGAAACCGCTAAGGTTCTGAAGGATGGATGGTTCCATACGGGCGACCTTGCCAGGATCAATAAAAACGGAAGCTTTACGATCACAGGACGGATCAAAAGCATGATCGTCATCCAGAGTGGCAAAAAGATATTCCCCGAAGAGCTTGAGTATTATCTTGAGCAAAATCCCCTGGTCAAAGAATCTCTTGTGTTCGGACACGAAGCCGATGACGGAAGCGTTCAGGTCGCCGCCTCGATCTATCCCAATTACGATGCGCTGAACGAGATGATGACCAAGCGCCACATCGAGATCGGCTCCGATGCTTATAAAGAGGCGATCACCGAAGAATTCACCAAGCTCGTCCGTGAGATCAACCGCCGTGTCCCCCATTACAAATGCATACGCAAGATCATCATCAAAAAAACCGAGTTCGAAAAAACCACCACCAGAAAGATAAAGCGCATTCCCTCAAACTATACCGAAGACGTCGAATCATGACGCGAAAGGAGTCACGCCGTGAAAGAGCACAAAACCAATCACATTAAAAACCTTGTCATTATCATGACAGGTATCATCGTTTCTCTAGCAGGAATCGTATATATTGTTGTACAATATAGCAAGCTTTTGACCGCACTGTTTATGAAAAATGAAGAGGATGACGAAAGCGGCTGCGATACCAGGCTGAAGCACCGCTTCTGTCAGGTCGAAACCGATGAAGGCTCAACCCCGCCCGATGCGCTGGAGGATGACGATCTCTCCGTCGACCTTCCCGAAACCTGAAAACAAACCCTCTCTCCGTCCCCAAAATGACGGAGAGAGGGTTTTCGTTCTCTTATTCGGAATCGAATATGTCTGAAGCTTTTGTGTTCTCAAGTCAAAAGACTTACTGACCGATCAGGTCGATCATCAAGGGCGCAGAAGGAAGCTCGGTCGGTGCCGCGATACCGTTCTCCGAGAACACGATCATCAGCAGGAAGACCAGTGCCGCAAGGCCCAATCCAATCAGAACAGCCAGAAGAACACGCCACGGCGAAACAGGTGTGCGGCCGCCCACCCTACCCGTCTGACCGTTTACCATGAACTGATAGCTCTTCGAGCGATAGGTAAAATGCGATGCCCAGATCGGGAGCATCAGATATTTATACGTAATGTCATGATGCTTGGTGCTCAAACGAATACTGTCAACCTTATCGGCGTGATGATACCGACGGATCTCTCTTTCGACCGAGTTTTCAAGGATTCGGTTGATCGAAACCTTGGCATTTTCCCATGCGTCTTCAAGACCGACGGAATAGCGTTCCGCCACAAAGCCCGCGAGAAACTCAGGGCGATATGCTACGTTTGCTTCGGTGTTGAAGGGCTCGATCTTCGAAAGTATTGCCTGATCGTGTCGGACCGTTCCCTTGATCAGACAGTCATTAATAAACTCCTTATGGTATCCGTCAGTACGGTACCATGAGGTGTACGTCTCGGTTCTTCGATTCTTTCCCGAACCGACCGTACGTGTTCTTGTGATGCCGTAACGCGCGGTATAATAGGAGTCCGTGTTGGTGTCAAAAGTCCAGTACGGAAGATACATGCCATGGAATAAAAGCTTTCCCACGTTTTTCTTGACAGACGAGGGACAAAACCAGCGGCGTTTGAGCCATATCTTAAAGCAATCTCCCGCAGCGGTTTCATCCACGGCAAAGGGACAGATCCCGCCCGGTGCGAGCGTGTCTTCGTCCGACGCCTCCATGACTTGATTGGAACCGCAGTACGGACATTCGCCCGCTGTTTCCAAAGCATCATATACTGTCTTGGCACCGCAGTTTTTACATTCCACAACCTTTGTCTGTGTGCCCCAATCATAGCTTTCACGCTCTTTTGCGCGGAAGAAATCCAGCTCTTCAGCTGACTGAGGACCGTCCGCACCAAAATCGATCGCCACAGACTTGCCGCAATAAGCACATACCAGCATTCCGCTTGCAGGATCAAAATTCAGCGTACCGTCGCAGGCAGGACATTTTTTATCGGTTTGTTCGAGCGTTGACGCAACCGAGGATTCCTCGGTCACGCCAAGCTCACCATCAAAAGACGATTGGTTCATAGATCACCCTCACGCATCAATTGGCGTCGCTTTCATCAAAAAGATCACCGCATTCGGGACAGAACTTCGGAGGCTTGGTCGGATCTTCAGGCTCCCAACCGCATTTATCACAGCGATAGGTCAAAGCGCCCACCGGCTTCTTGGCTCCGCAGTTCTGACAGAATTTTCCGCCATTGACGGCACCGCAGGAACAGGTCCAGCCCAGCTTTTGATCGTCGGGCTTTTTGGCTCCGCAGTTCTGACAGAATTTACCGGTATTACGTGTACCGCAGGAACAACTCCAGTCGGGAGCCGCGACAGGCTTTTTACCGCCGCAAGAGGAGCAGAATTTACCGGTATTCACCTGACCGCAGGAGCAAGTCCAGGAATTCTCCGTAGCAGGCGTTGCGGGAGTCGCGGGAGTCGTAGGCGTTGTTCCCATAGCATAAAAGCTCTGAGGATTCATGCCACCCATTTGATGCGCCATACCCATACCCGCAAAGCCCATAAACGCGCCACCGGGATTCTTGGCAGCATCCTGCATAGCCTGTGCCTGTGCGCCGACAAGGGTGGCACCCGCCATACGAGGATCACGGTAAGTAGCGTTTCTCTGCAGCTCCTTGATCATCTTTTCGTCTTCCTCGGGTGCTGTAACAGAATTCACGCCAAAGGAATACACACGGATACCGCGAAGCTGACCCCATTTCTGAGAAAGTACTTCATTGAGCGCATCGGCGATCTCCATGGTATGACCGGGCAAAGCACTGTAACGGATACCCATCTCTGAGATCTTGGCAAACGCGGGCTGAAGCGCCGTCATCAGCTCACTCTTGAGCTGAGAGTCAATGTTGTCTCTTGTGTACGCCGTCTGAACGTTGCCGCAGACGTTGGTGTAAAACAAGATCGGGTCGCTGATCTTGTAGGAATATTCACCGTGGCAACGGATCTCGATGTCAACGTCAAGACCGATATTGCGATCGACCACGCGGAACGGGATCGGGCTTGCCGTACCGTATTTGTTGCCCGCGATCTCCTTGGTATTGAAGAAATACACACGCTGATCCTTGCCGGTATCACCGCCAAAGGTAAAACGCTTTCCGATCGTCTTGAAGGAATCAAGAATTCCCTTACCGAGACCGCCAAAGAAAATACTCGGCTCAGTCGAAGAATCGTATACAAATTCACCCGGCTCGGCACAAAGCTCCGCCACCTTACCCTGATCCACGATGATCATGCACTGCCCTTCATTGACAGCGATCACCGAGCCGTTGGTAATGATATTCTCCTCCCCTTTTCTGTTCGAAGAACGGCGGGAGGTCCTCTTTTGTCCCTTTGCCACCAATACGTTGGCGGAAAGCGAATCACAGTAAATATATTCTTTCCATTGGTCAGCAAGCACACCACCGGTAGCGCCTGCAATGGCTTTGATCAATCCCATAGTTAAATCCTCACTTTTCTATCATTTCTATCAAAGTCTTAATGAAATCCGATCTCACGGATAAAATCGTCCAGCGTCAGAATGCCTCGGCTGAGCATCAGAAGCTTATCGTTATAACGGTCAACCGTCATGGAAGAACAGCGGATCATGTATTCCAAAAGCTCCTTACCGATCTTGCTTTCGCGGTAGCTTGCCGACATACGGAAAAAGACCGCGCCGTCCTTGATATTGTAATCAAAGGATCCGTCGGCAAGACGGTAATTGGCAGACGAGACCGCAATCGCGCCTACCTGCCTTATCGGTTCCTCAAAGGCAAGCGGTAAGGCCGAATACAGTACCACGATCTCTTTTTTTTCATGGATCGCCATGCTGAAATTCATCGGAATATCATTGCCCTGCACCGAAAAACGGATCTGCATATTCTCTTTTTCCTCAAAGGACCAACCCATCTCACGGATGGCTTCCAATAAGGTTTCATAAACCTCGCGTGCCGTTACCTGTGTTGATTCATTCATACCGATCCCTCCTTACGATTCAATAAAATGTACCAGCTCTTCCAAAGAGAGCTGTCCAAGCCCGAACAAAAGAAGCTTGTCATTATAGCGGTCGATGGTAGCAAACGACATCATGATCATACGGTCAAACACCGCACGGGAGATCACAGAACCGCGATAGCTCGAAGTCATTCTGAAACAGATGGTGCCCGTTTTATAATGATAGTCAAAGCAACCTTCTCCAAGCGCGAAATTGACCGCGCTGATCGCCATTGCCATCTCCTCACGGCGCTCCGCAGGAACTAAAAACGGCAGTCTTGACAGGATCATCACAATACGCTTATCCATGTCGCAGTTGATGTCCAGCTCCATAAACAGGTCTCTGCCATTCGCCTTACAATTCAGCGTGAACTTTTCTTTGTCCTTTTCGTAATGCCACCGTCTTTCATCGAGAGCGGCGCAAATGGTATCAAAGGTATTTTCGGTCAGCAAAAGGGTTTCGTTACTCATACACGTCTCCTTATTCACCGTCCGATCGAATCGGACGGATGTGCGGATAAGGGCGGCTGCCAAACAGAAATATCCGCCCATCCGATATCATTATATCATGATTTTTCATAAAAATCAATAACTCTCTTTTGTTTCCTTACGTGATTTGATACAATTTTTATCAAAAAAGACGGTTGCATGAAGCAACCGCCTTTTTGATCGAATCAAATATGCTTTACATCAAGGAAAGATACAATGCCTTGATCTCCTCGACAGAGGTATCACGGGGGTTACCGGGACGGCACGCATCGTCATATGCGGACTGCGCAAGGAAATCCACGTCCTCGGGCTTTACGATCTCCTTGAGATCAGCGGGAATACCAACGTCAAGAGAAAGCTTTTTCACAGCCTCAACTGCCGCGCTTCTCGCACCGTCAAGCGTCATGTCATCAACACCCTTAACGCCCATTGCTTTCGCGATATCGCGATACTTTTCACCCGTCGCGGGAGCGTTGTATTCCATAACGGTAGGCAAAATGATCGCATTCGCAACGCCGTGAGGGGTATCGTAGAGCGCACCAAGTGGATGTGCCATCGAGTGAACGATACCGAGACCTACGTTCGAGAAGCCCATACCGGCAATATACTGACCGAGCGCCATGCCTTCTCTTCCCTCATCCTCGCCGTTGACAGCGGCACGAAGCGAAGCAGCGATGATCTCGATTGCTTTCAGATGGAACATGTCACTCATCGTCCATGCGCCCTTGGTAATATAACCCTCGATCGCATGTGTCAGCGCATCCATACCGGTAGCGGCAGTCAGACCCTTCGGCATAGTCGCCATCATATCGGGGTCGACAACAGCAACAACAGGAATATCATGTACGTCAACGCAAACCATCTTACGGTTGTTCTGCGCGTCGGTAATCACGTAGTTGATCGTAACCTCAGCCGCCGTACCTGCCGTGGTGGGAACCGCAATGATCGGCACACACTTATTCTTAGTGGGAGCTACGCCTTCCAGCGAGCGAACGTCGGCAAATTCAGGATTTTCGATGATAATACCGATCGCCTTTGCCGTATCGATAGAAGAGCCGCCGCCAATGGCAACGATACAGTCAGAGCCCGATGCCTTGAATGCGGCAACACCGCTCTGTACGTTTTCAATGGTGGGATTGGGTTTGATCTCACAGAAGACCTGATAATCGATCTTTGCGTCATCAAGAACCTTCGTCACCTTTGCCGTCACACCAAACTTGATCAGATCGGGGTCGGAGCAAACGAACGCCTTCTTGAATCCGCGCGCCTTGATCTCGGTCGCGATCTCTGTGATCGAGCCCTTTCCGTGATAACTGGTTTCATTCAAAACAAATCTTGCCATGGGTTATATCCTCCAAAATATATAAACTGATCACCGTGAACCGGTGGATTGTCCTGACAGTAGTATAGCACAAAAAAACAGTTTCGTCAACCGCATTTTTGCAAACATCAAGGCTTGTCCCGAATCCCGAGAAGCTTGGCGTATAAAGCATCGGGCTGCCTGATACTTACGCAAGAGCGAAGATCGGGATACTTATGAAACAGTTCTTCTCTGTCCGTCTTGAGAGCCTCGATCGCGAGTATCATCTTGTTCATCTTCTTTGCGGTCGGATATTCAGCCCGCATAACGTAGTTGCCCTCCTCCAAAAGCGAGGGGGTCACAAGCAAAATGAAAAAATCGCTTTCCTTAAGAGCCTTCATAATGGCATGGCTGTAATTGTCTCCCGGAGAGATCAGCTCATCGTACCACAGCGTAAACGCATTGTAATTCGGCGCTTTTTCGATGATCTCCACAAGCTGGCGAAGCGCCTTTTTTTCCTGTCTTCGATAACTGATAAAGACCGAAGGAAGACTGTCATCCACCTCGCGCGGCAGAGGATTTTTAATATGCGCCTCAAGTGCCGCAAGCGCAAACTCGAAATCCTCGCTGGCATCGATATACTGCGATTTACTGCAACGCATATTCACAAGATCAACGATATGTGATTCCAGCATCAGGGGAATCGTACGAATACCGCGCGACTTTGCCGATAAATATTCCGATTCATAGCCGCTGTTCTGCCAGGTAAAATAATGCTCGGTCGCAATAACAACGAGCATATCGACCTCATCGGGCAGATCCTGCCGCCCGTCCTTCGGCGCTTCGGTATAGCTGACACGACAGCCCTCGATCGCACTCAGCATACCGTAAAGACGTTCAAAAAAGAGATACCGATCGGTGGGATGCGCCGAAATGTGAATGTGATATGTATTCGCTTTTTCCATACCGATCCCTCCCATTCCGTTTGTTGTATTGTAGCACAAAAAACGAACGCCGTCAACTCTCAAAAATGAAAAACACCGCGTAAATACCGATCTTTAATTATCATGTTGTCTTGACAAGTCGCGCACGCCGTTCTATAATAGAATCAATACTTATGAAAGGACCCTCTCTTATGAAAACGATCAAAACCAACCTGACCTATCTTTTGAGTGCCGCAATCGGCGTTTTGACCTTTATATTTTTTGCGATTCCCTATCTGTCCGCTTACGTGAATTCGATTCTCGGCGGAGCCTCCGAAGGCTATAGCGGCTACAAAGTCATGGACCTTTGGGAGGGCGGCTTTGCAGGCGTCATATCCTCTCTTCTTCAGATCCTCGTTCTGATTACCGCCGTTTTCCTTCTCGCACTCGGCATATGCGGTCTTCTCAAGGGCTTCGGCATCCTGAAAGCCTTTCCCGATGCATTCGGTAAGCTGGAATCGAAAAAGCTCGCGCAGTACGGTCTGTACGCCTACACGGGCATCAACGCCCTGCTCCTCGTATTCCTCATCATTTTCACCGCAAGCAATTCCGACGGAAACGATCTCCTCTCGGCAGGCTTCAGTCTTTCGGCAGGTATATTCATTACACTCGTTTTTGCCATCGCCACCAACGTAACGTCATTCATTGTTCATAAGCTCACAAAGAGTGAGACTTCCACAGAAACCGAAGCGAAAACCGAAACCGCAGAATAAAGAAAGAGCATCCTCGCGATCATTCGCGAGGATGCTCTTTGTCTATATTGCACAGCATTGCAGTTTGCTCAAAACCGATGTTTACGTATGACACGCATACGCTTTGGCACGCTTGACAAAATCCTGAAATCTTTCATCGTTTCTCACACTGTCAAACCATTCCCAACCGTGATCCACCGTCATGACGCAATACATGAATTCTTTGCTATCGTAAAAACAACCGTCAACACAATGATAGTCATATTCGCCGTTTGGAAGTAACAGCCTGAATTGGTCCTTCAATACCTTAACACCGCCAAATAAACTGATATCTCCCACCTCAAGCGCAGTACCGGTCGGGATCGCCGTCCATATTTCATAAAGAGAAAAAGCAGTCTCCAAAAGCCGATATCCTTCTTCCACCCTTCCCATGCCAAAGGAAGAGCAAGCGGCACGGAAATGAAGATCTGAATACTTTCCAAGCCACGCCTCGGGAATCTTTCCGTCCTTACCGAGAAATTCAATCACACGCATCTGATTCATGTACCAAGCACACGCCCTCTCGGGGTGCGCCCGATTTCGATGTTTTCGTGACAAAAAATGCAACAGAATACTGAGATTGTTGATATCAAATTGCAGACGGCTTTCGTCCCATTTCTCCTGTACCCAAAGGCGCTCTTCAAACACTTCTCGCCGATTAGCACTGTAATCGTCCGGACACATCGCATACCATTTTTCATATTCGTCATCCGAACAAACGGCGCACATGCGTCGAATGGCATTCTGACGGCACCACTGCCAGGAACATTCGTTGATAATTCGCTCACAAACCTCACGAAGTATCGGCAAATATGCCCTGCGCTTTTCCTTATCAAGATCCATGATCAACTCGGAAAGTACGTTACCGACCTGATAATCCTTGGGATTCTTGCGGTAATACTCGATTGCAAATCGGACAGATTCAATATCGTTTTCAATTGCGTCCAATTGATTGTAAAAATCGCTGTATTCAAGCTCTTTGGATAATGGATCATTCCCAAGCAACTCATCCACCGTAATACCAAACAAATTGGCAATCGAAGGCAGCATGGTAATATCGGGATACCCACCCCGCTCCCAATGAGAAACCGCCTGAGGCGAAACACCAAGCGCTTCCGCCAAAGCCTCTTGCGTCATATTTTGTTTTTTTCTCTCACGAAGGATCACTTCAGATATTTTTAATTCGATCATAATCAGACCCCTTTTTCATCTTTGGCTTATGCAACCGTCTTGTCTATATGATATTCTTTTTGATTTCGAAAGTCAATAACGCCGTTCGAGAGAAACACTCAAACGGCGTTTGAATTTACAAGTATAGCCTACGGTATAATCGATAAACGCAAATGACATGACAGGTTCTCAATCATGCATTCAAAACAAACTGATCTGCTCCGCGCCATCGCCCAATCTGTACAGATACGAAAAGATCTCGTCATTATCACACATAACACCGCGTTCGCGACATAAGGTATGTAAAAGCTTTGTCAAGAGAAGCCCGTTTGGTGACGGAAGCTTGTAACTGTCACCGTAAGTTTGGATATACCGTGCCTTGAGTCCCGGAAAGTGACGGTCAAGTGCGGCATAATAATACTCACGATCACCCGCACGAAGCGTCATACCCCCGCCATGAAAAAAGATAACCCCTTTCACACCGGCATCAAAGCAGTAGTCAAGCACACCGCGAAGATTCTCCTCGGTATCGTTTATAAAAGGAAGCAGCGGTGTAATCCAGACCACCGTGGGGATTCCCGCCTCTTGACAGACTTTAAGAGCCTCATACCGACGGCGAGTGGTACAGACGTTCGGCTCAATGATCCGGCAAAGCGCCTCATCGTAGGTTGTCAGCGTCATTTCCACTACACATTTGCTGCGACGGTTAATCGACTTCAGAAGCTCAATATCCCGTAAAAACAAATTGGATTTTGTTTGAAAACTCACACCGAAACCGTATGCTTCAATCTTTTCGAAGCACTGTCTTGTGATACGAAGTTGTTCTTCGCAAGGCATATATGGATCGCACATAGCACCTGTTGCGATCATGCACTTGTAACGCTTGCGACGAAGCGCCTCTTCAAGCAGCTGCGGCGCATTTTTCTTGACTTCGATATCCTCAAAGTCATGATTCATTTGATAGCAAAGTGAGCGACTGTCACAGTAAATACATCCGTGCGTACATCCACGGTATACATTCATCCCATTATGTGCCGACAATATTCCTTTGGCGTTTACAAAATGCATGCGTGCCTCCTGTATTACAGTCTGTCAAATCCCTTTAAGTAAAGCAGATTTTGAAGAATGCCCTGTCCCTTCCACCAATTCTTACTGATCGCCCATGCATCGGAATAACTGCCGCTCCAATTCCACCCGATGTTCCACGATCCGTCAGGAAGCTGGGTCTTGATAATATGATCGCATTCATACTCCGCCAACTCTTTATTCTCGCAATAGAACTCACTTTCTTTTGACTTTATGAAGCAAGAGGGCAGACATACGTAGCTACTCCATTTGGAAATATCGGTCTCAATTAATTTCTTTACCGATCTGTGCAGCTTTTCTTTCAGCTCCTCATACGAAATATACGCAATCGCCTTTGCCTTTTCAAAAAGCTCTGCCATTCGCACATAACAAGCGCAAGTATGCATATCGATGATTTCATCGGGAGAGAGTGCCTTGATCGCTTCATTGGCAATCCTGACACCAAGAGCAAACCCTTCGCTGTCTTTGGGTGCATAGCGTACAAGAAAACCGGCAATTTGCGCGGTTCCGTTGTAATCGGTGTGGCAACGGCTCTCACTTTCGGTGTGCCACCACGGTGCGTGCGGATAATCATTGTTGCTTTCCACCGTGACCGCCCAATGCTTCCCATCAAAATGCGTTCCGCTTGTATACCAGCGAATTAAACCTTGTATAACAGGATGACTGCTGTCTTCATAGTCGATCTCGATGATAACATCACTGGCTGTATTGGAATGAAGCGGTATTGAGTTTGGATTCCAGCAATCTGCCTCTACCGCATGACCAAAGCCGCCGTCTTCGTTCTGATAATATGACAAAACATTCATCACCGTTTCTTTGCTCCCGTTTTCAAAATGATATTGAAAACGCGCCATATCAAGCGGTCTTGCATTGCGATACATAAATGCTCTTGCTTTTTTAAACGTATTCCCTTTCATAGTAATCCCTCCATGACTTCGATTGCCTGTAAAAACAGATTCATTCACTTTTCTACCACAAGTATAGAACAATTGTTCTTGTTTGTCAATCCCTTATCATGAAAAAACGGAAGTTTTTACCGTTCATATCAATCGGTAAAAACTTCCGTTATATCTCTCATCAACCCTTGATCGCTTCAAACTGCGTCAAAGCATCCTCAAAGGAAGCCATTGCCGCGTCAAAGGCATCGGTCTTAGTAAGGTCAACGCCCGCAAGCTTCAAAAGCTCAACAGGGCTGTCCGAACCGCCCGAGGAAAGGAACTTGAAATAATCGGCAACGGCGGGAGCGCCTTCCTTTTCGATACGCTCCGCGATCGAAACCGCCGAAATAATGCCGGTCGAATACTTGTACACGTAGAAGCCGCGGTAAAGATGCGGAATTCTCGCCCACTCGTAAGCGATCTCATCGTCCGAGATCACGGCGTCACCGTAATACTTTTGATTCAATTCATGATATGCCTTGCAAAGCGAATCCTTCGTCAGCGGGATCCCCTTCTCCGCCATATCGTGCGACATATATTCAAACTCAGCAAACTGCGTCTGACGGAACAAGGTACCCTTCAGAGTGTCCATATAGTAGGAAAGCAGATACTTCTTAAGCTTCGGGTCGTCTGTCTTCTTGAGAAGATGCTTGAGAAGCAGGATCTCGTTGACAGTCGAGGCAACCTCGGCAACGAAGATCTTGTAGCCCGCCTTTTCCTGAGGCTGATTTCTCTCCGAGTAATAGGAGTGCATCGCGTGTCCCAGCTCATGCGCAACCGTAAAGATATTACCGGTCGTCTTCTGATAATTAAGAAGCACATAGGGATGCTTCAGTCCGTATACCGAGATCGAGTACGCACCGCTTCTCTTACCGGCGGTTTCCTCAACATCGATCCAGCCCTCATCGTGTGCCTTGTCAAGCAAAGTAGAATATTCTTCGCCAAGAGGCGCAAGTCCTTCCTTGACGATTCTGAACGCCTCCTCATAGTCGACCTTGATCTCGGCATCCTCGACCGGAGATACGTAAACGTCGTACATATGAAGCTTCTTCATGCCCATGATCTTTCTCTTGTCATCAAAATAACGGTGAAGAAGAGGAAGATTCTTATTAACACTTGCAAGAAGATTTTCATACACCTTCACATCAACGTCTTCCTGAGCCAGAGCCTTGGCAAGGCACGAGGGATATTTTCTCGCGCGTGCCAGGAATACGTCCTTGTCGATATTGCCGACAAAGGTCGAGGTGATCGTGTTGGCGAGACCGATATACGCCTTATAATACGCCTTGAAGGCGGCGCGTCTCACTCTTCTGTCGGGATGAGACAAAAGAACACCGTAGGTGCCGTGCGTTACCTCGATCTTCTCGCCGCCAACCGTAATGGTGGGAACGGGAAAATCTGCATTGTCGAGCATTGCATAGGTTCTCGAAAAACCGCCGAAGATCCTTCCCTCCTGCGAAAGCAGTGCTTCGCATTCCTTCGAGAGAACGTGCGGCTTTTCGGCAATGATGCCGCGGATGGAATAATCGTAATCGGCAAAACGGGGATCGCGGATAAAGCCCTCAAGCACTTCGGTATCAAGAGCGGTAAGCTCGGGGGTAATAAATGCCGTCGAGCCGGCAAGCTTCATCGAAAACATATCGACTCTTGACTGCAGTGCCGCGTATTCACTCTTTCTTGTATCCTCGTCATGACGCATAAAGGCATATACGCCGAGATGACTCAGCGTGTATGAGACCTCGTTCAGCTTCGTCATGCATTCAAGAAGCGTGTCAGCATCCGCGAGCTTGCCCTCGTAAGCCGAAAAATCAAGTTTTTCGGAAACAGACGCATAGTCACGTTCCCAATCCTCAATCGTCTCATAAATGTCCTCCACGCGCCATTTTAAATTGTCAGCGACTTCATGTCTTTCTTTTGCCATGGGTAAAACACCTCACTTATTTCATTGATAGCTACAGTATACCACAAAAAGCATGTCTTTGCAAGCCAAATCCAAAAGAAAAATCACCCCGACAATGACTTTCAAAGTCTTGTCGGGGTAAATTCTGTTTTCACAAAAAGACAGCAAGCGTCCTTTGAGCAGGAAGAACAGCTGTTATTTCGCCATAAACGCTTCGACATCGTCAACTTCCTTGATGATATCGGCGGAAAGATTGACACAGCCCGTTTTCGTGATCAGAAGATCGTCCTCAATGCGAATGCCGATTTTATGCTCAGGGAAATAAAGTCCCGGCTCGTTGGTGATCACAGCACCCACGGGAAGAGGGGTATTTCTCACGTTGGGATCGTGTGTGTCAAGTCCCAGGGAATGCGAAACGCCGTGGAAATACACGCGCTTGATCTCTTCTGCGGTTTTAATAAGACCTGCCTTGAGGCAACCTTCAGTCAACACCTCCACGCACACCTTCTGAAGCTCGCCCATCGTCATGCCGGCGCGCGCCACCTCCGCTACCTTCTTGTTGGCAGAGAGAACGATCTCGTATACTGTCCTCTGCAAGGGGGTAAATTTGCCGTTCACGGGGAAAGTACGGGTGATGTCGGCAGAATATCCGTTACTCTTCGCGCCAAGGTCAAACAGCACAAGATCGCCGTCCTCCATCACGGTGTTGTTTTCGGAGTAATGAAGCGTCGTGGCATTGACTCCCGACGCCGCAATGGTCGTAAACGCGAATTTATGCTGACCCTCGCGCTTCAGAACGAAATCGAAATAGGCTTCCAGCTCGTATTCCTTCATACCGGGGCGCGCGTTTTCCATCAGCGCCTCGATACCCTTTTTCGTGACGGCAATCGCTTTGTTGATTTCTTCGACCTCGCAGGGCTTTTTGGCGTAACGAAGCGAAATGATCAAGGGATACGCATCCTTCACCTCAGCTTTATCCTGATACTTATCGCGCATCGAAAGACCGAAGGAATTGAAATTCGTGTTGCGGTTGGTCTCAAGATCAAGATACGGCGAAGCACCCGAAACGAGAGCCTCAAGCTCGGTGTCAAAAGCATCGCGATAACGGATGTTTTTCATCGCCACACCCGAAAGCGCCGACGCTTCCTTTTTGGTCAGTCTGTGACCGATCCACTTGGCATACTGCTCATCATAAGCATCGATATACAGCCTCTCCTCACAAACGCCATCCTTCTTGATGAGAACAAGATACACGTTCTCCTGCGTGATACCGGTCAGATAATAAGCGTTGGTATTCACCTGAAAGGGATAGTTCTCGTCCGCCGAACAGCTCACGGCGTATCCCGTCGAAAACACGGCAACCGAAACGTCATCAAGGCTTTGTGCCAACGCTTTACGGTTTGCTCTGAAAAAAGATTTTTCCATCCAAATAACCCTACTCTTTCATTAATTTCACATAGGTGCGGTATGCCGTCGGAATGGCATAGGACGAGAGGATCTCGTCTTTCGTCAAAAATAAAAACTTGTCGCTTTCCTCTTCGCATACGGCAAGAAATCCCTGCATCTCCCACACGACGTGTGTGAAGATGTGTCTTGCTCCACTCAGCCTCTCTGCCGAGAGAATTCGAATACCTTTTTCTGCAAGGTAGCTTTCTACATCGCCTTCCGCTCCAAATCCTTCAAAATTCGGGAACTCCCACATATCCGCAAGCAGTCCTGTTTTTCCCCGCTTCTGAATTGCGTATTTTCCCGATAAAGAACGCAGAAGGATCACAGTCTTCTCTTCTTTTCGCTTTTCCTTTTTTACGTTGCGAACAGGTAATTCCTCCGTGACACCGTCCCTCTTCGCAAGGCAAAGCGATTTCACGGGGCAGCTTTCACACCGCGGCGTACCGTTCGGAATACAGATCGTCTCGCCAAGCTCCATGAGACCCTCTGTCAAAAGCGAAGCTTCTTCTCCTTCGGGATAATGCCGCCTTAAAAGCTCGGTCACGTCCTTTTTCACACGCGGAAGCATAATATCATCATACGATTTCAGCATACGCGAGATGACTCTGAGAACGTTGCCGTCCACAGCAGGCTCGGGCTTTCCGAAGGAGATCGAGGCGATCGCGCCCGCTGTATACTCCCCGATTCCGGGCAACCGACGAAGCGCCTCTGCCGAATCGGGCAGATTCCCTTGATAGCGTTCCATCACGATTCCTGCCGCTTTTTTTAAGTTTCTTGCGCGTGAATAATACCCAAGCCCCTGCCAGAGCTTCATCAAAACGTCGTCCTCAACCTCGGCAAGTGCCTTGATTGTCGGAAGAGCTTCCAAAAACCTCGCGTAATACGAAAGCACGGCTTCGATCCGTGTCTGCTGAAGCATGATTTCCGAGATCCATACGTGATACGGTGTCGGAGAATTTCGCCACGGCAGATTCTTTTTATTCTCACGGTACCACTTGATGATCGGCGGCAGAAATGCCGCGATCTCTTCATGAAAACTCAAAAAATCCGTCATCTGACAATATCCAGCTTCAAGGCATATACCAAAAGTAAGATAAGACCAAGCACCAACAATGCGCCCGCGCCGACAAGAACCGCCTGGATCTTGCGGCTTGTCTTTCTCTTCTTCAGCAGTGCCGCCTTTTCTTCAAGGGACTCTGTATGTTTCTTTTGAAATCTTTCATACAGTATCGCCGCGTCTTTATAATCACCCAGCGATTGCAGTGTCAGAAGACTCTCCTCAATCGTCTCGTCATTGGTAAGCGAGGAGGTCAGATAGCCCACCGCCTCACGGTATTTCAGTTCTTTTTCCTGTTCAGTCATCTTAGTAAGCCTTTCTTACAGTATCGGTGTTTTCTGTGTTTGAGTCTCTAAATAGGTTTTTCCAAATGTCACAACGATCACTTCTTTGACTTTTGCTTTCTGTAATTGCGATATCACCGCTGAAAGCGTCGCGCCCGTTGTAATCACATCATCATATACGATCACTCGTTTTCCGCTCAGTGATTCTTTTTGTGATTCTTTGAGAAAATAACTCTTTTGTACGTTCCGTTTTCGTTCGGCGGCGCTCAACTGCTTTTGCTCCTTGGTGTGCAGGTGTGTAAACAGCTCAGCGAAATCACCGCCAACAGCTTTGGCTACCCGTTTTGCCACTTCCCTTGCCTGATCTACGCCGCGCTCTGCCACCTTGCGCACCGATCTCGGTACGAAAGTGTACAGATACTCTGAGGGATCAGACAACCGCTTTTCGAGAAGTCCTGTGATCTCGGCCGAAAGAAAACGGTATAAATACTCATAATATTCATCCTTGGCACAGAGAATCATATCCCGTGCCGCGCTTTCTTCTTTGATGTATTCCACCAGATGCATTGCAGTTTTCACACGCTTTTGCAAAATCTTCGGAACACATTCACAGTCTGTATGTTCTTTATGGCATTCGGGACAGTGATACCGCTTTTCGGTTTCGTACCGACTGCGGCAAAGCGGACACAGTGCCACAGTCTCCTGATGCGGCAGATAGCAATCGCAGGAAACACATTTCGGCGGAAAAAACAAATTTAAAATCTGATCAAAAAAACGCATACCTTTCACCGCCCTCCTCACTGCCCAAGCAAATACGCTTCAAGCATCGCGCGAAGTCCGGTATAGCGTTTAGCAAGACGGTTGTTTTCAACCATCGTCTGCACAACCTGCGCCGTTCCCACAAGAATGACGATCTTCTGCGCACGCGTTACCGCAGTATAAAGAAGGTTACGTGTCAGAAGCTGAGGCGCGCAACGGTAAAGCGGCATGATCACGATCGGATATTCACTACCCTGGCTCTTATGGATCGTAATGGCATAGGCGTGCTCAAGCTCCTCAAGTCTTGCGAACTCGTACTGACAAATACGTTCATCAAAATTGATCTGCAATCGTTCCGAAGAATAATCGATCGCTTCAATGATGCCAATGTCACCGTTGAATATACCCGTTCCTTTTTCATGGAAACGTTCCCACTCAATTTCGTAATTGTTCTTGATCTGCATGACCTTGTCGCCGACACGAAAGATCGCCGAGCGAAACTTCTTTTCTCGCTTTTTTCCGTCACGGTAGTTCAGAACCGACTGAAGTGCCGCATTCAGCGCTTCGGTACCGCCCACGCCCTTGTGTGAAGGCGTAATGACCTGGATCGAATCCTTGAAATCCACACCGTAAGTCTTCGGCAAACGGTTGCGGCAAAGATCAACGATCGTCGGTACAATATCAGATTCATTTTCACGCGACAGATAAAAGAAATCACCTTTTTTATCAGTCAGAACGGGAAGCTCACCGTTATTGATCAGATGCGCATTGGTAACGATCCGGCTTTCCTGCGCCTGGCGAAAGATCTCCGTAAGTCGAACCGCCGCAAAGCATTCAGAAGCCAGAAGATCGCAAAGCACGTTTCCCGCACCCACTGAAGGCAGCTGGTCGGCGTCTCCGATGATCATAAGCCTTGCGCCCGGCTTGATCGCCTTAAGAAGCGCCGCCATCAATAAGGTATCCACCATTGATGCCTCGTCGACAATGATCACGTTTTCATCCAGCAAATTATGCTCGTTACGGCGGAATTTTGTCTTTTCCCCGGCAAGGTATTCCATATCTAACAGTCGATGTACCGTTTTGGCTTCGCACTGCGTCGCCTCAGACATGCGTTTTGCGGCACGACCGGTGGGTGCCGCCAATGCGATCTTAAATCCCATGCGCTCGTAAATACTGATCACCGCACGAATGATCGTCGTTTTTCCCGTACCGGGTCCGCCCGTCAGAAGCATCACACCGCTGTTAACAGCAGACATGATCGCCTTTCTTTGAAGCTTGGCGTAATTCACACCACTCTCCATTTCGACCTGACGGATCATATACTCGAGATTGTCGATTGAAGATTTTTCACAGAGCTTATCAAGAAGCGTCGTCTTGGAAACGATGTATTTCTCAGCTTCATAATATTCGGTAAGATAGGTACAGCGTCTCCCTTTGATATCAACCGTCATCACCTCGCGCGCTGTCTCCAAAGAGCGAAGAGGTTCTTCCACGCGCTCAAGATCGACCTTCAAGGTCTCTGCGGCAAGTGGGATCAGCTTATCCCGCGGGATGTAGGTGTGACCGTGGTTAATGGCATTATAGCTCAGCATATATTTGATACCGGCAGCGATCCGATAATCGCTGTCCTGAGCAAAGCCGATCGATGCAGCAAGACGATCTGCGGAATCAAATCCGATTCCATGGATCTGATCACAAAGAATATAGGGGTTGTGATTAATGGTGTCAATCGCTCCCGAACCCCATTTTTTATAGATCTTCATGATCGTGGCAGGTCCAAAGAAATCACGGCAAAACATCATGATCGAGCGCACGCCAAACTGACTTTTAAAGCTCTCCGAGATCTCCTGCGCTTTTTTTGCCGTGATCCCCTTTACGTCAGTCAACCATTCGGGGTGACATTCGATCACGTTAAAGGTCTCTTCTCCAAACTGCGAAACGATACGCTTGGCTGTGACCGCACCGATTCCCTTGATCATACCGGAAGAAAGATATTTGATCATCGCCTCACTTGTCGCCGGCAATTGCTTTTCATAATACTCCACCTTGAACTGCTTACCGTAAGTGGAATGTGTTTCCCACTTTCCCTTGGCACGTATGGTCTCGCCGGCATTCAGATATGGCATGATACCGACTACCGTAACAAGCTCGTCACCGATATCAAGCTCACATACCGTATAGCCGTTCGATTCATTAGAAAAAACCACGTTCTCAACAAAACCCTCCAGATGCTCACTGTCATCCGTCTTTTTGTCAATGTCATCAAAAAAGCTCATCTCTTTCCTCCTTTCTCGCGGGATAAAACACGCGCCAAATGCCACAGCCGAGGCATTGGCGCGTATAATAGCATAAAATAACTCTAACGCTGACCTACGATCAGCTATTCATGGCTTTCTGAAGCTCGGGGACAAGATCAAGCGCCTCCCAAGGGCTATCAAGCTCTACGCGGCCAATATGACCGTATGCGGCATGTGCGGCATAGATCGGTCTACGGAGTCCAAACCGCTCAATAATCGCCGCGGGACGAAGGTCAACAAGACGGTCAACCGTCTCGGCAATCTCTTCCCCGCTGAAATCCGATGTGCCGAAGGTATCTACCATCAACGAAACGGGACGGGCAACACCAATTGCGTATGCAAGCTGAACCTCACAGCGCTTGGCAAGACCTGCCGCCACAATATTCTTCGCAAGATAGCGTGCGGCATAAGCAGCCGAACGGTCAACCTTCGTCGGGTCCTTACCCGAAAAAGCGCCGCCGCCGTGACGGGCATAGCCGCCGTAGGTATCAACAATGATCTTTCTGCCGGTAAGACCGGAGTCACCTTGAGGACCGCCAACAACAAAACGTCCGGTGGGGTTGATATAAATCTTCGTTTCTTCATCAAGAAGCGAAGCATCTACCGAGGGCTTGATCACTTCATTGATCAGATCCTTGGCAATCTTATCATGTGTCACATCGGGATCGTGCTGAGTCGAAATAACAATGGTATCAATACGGACCGGCTTATCTCCGTCATATTCTACCGTAACCTGAGTTTTGCCATCAGGACGAAGATAGGAAAGCGTGCCGTCCTTTCTGACAGCGGTCAGACGCTTTGCCAGTGTGTGCGCAAGCTGGATCGGAAGAGGCATCAATTCTTTGGTTTCATCACAGGCATAACCGAACATCATACCCTGGTCGCCCGCACCGATATCATAAGCATCCGTATGCTGATTGTTCTTGGCTTCAAGTGATTTATCAACACCTAACGCAATGTCGGGAGACTGTCTGTGAATGGAAGACAGGACCGAACAGGTATCGCAGTCAAAGCCGTACTTGGCCCTGTCATAACCGATCGAACGAACAGTTTCACGAATAACAGACTCATAATTGATCGTAGCAGTCGTTGTGATCTCACCGAAAACCGTCACGATACCCGTTGTGGTCATGGTTTCGCATGCAACACGCGCCATGGGATCCTTGGCGAGAATGGCATCCAGAATCGAATCGGAGATCATATCACAGATCTTATCGGGATGTCCTTCAGTAACCGATTCAGAAGTAAAAAGCTTTTTCATACAATGCATCCTTTTCTTTTGTCAAAACGAAAGGCATAATAAAAGCACCCACGTCTTCCATGGGTGCTTTCTCATCTCCACGGAATTGGCACCTTACCGAAGCAGGTTGCCGTGACTTCACAGGGCTGTGTCCCTCCGTCACTCTTGATAAGAGTTTCTACTTATATTATACATATTTTTTATAGTATGTCAACCATTTTCACGGGATTTTCAGAGTTTTTTCTTCAAAGCAAGAAGGACAAAAACCCGATCACACCATAGGAAGCAAGTGTCATGATAACACCCGCTGCAAGCACTCCGATTGTAATCGAAAGAAGCGCTTTCCAAAAATTCATCTTAACAAATGACGCGACCAGTGCGCCCGTCCACGCGCCCGTTCCGGGAAGCGGGATCATCACAAAAAGACAAAGTCCCCAAAAACCGTACTTTTCAATCTTAGGACGGTTCTTTTCCGCCTTATTCTCGAGCCAGATCCCGAATTTAGAGAGAAACTTCACATTCTTGATCTTGTTCAAAAACCAATTGAGAAATAAAAGCACAAATACAATGGGCAGAAGATTTCCCACTACACTGATCAGATAATTCTGCCACCACGGAAGCTTCATGGTTGCTCCAAGAATGATCGAGCCACGAAGCTCGATAATAGGAACCATTGAGCAAAGAAATACACCAAATCGTATTCCCACCGTTTTGATCAGAAAATTTTCAATCGCCTGTATCATATCACTACCTATTTGAATCAAGTATTCTTTTCAAATTCTATTATGTCCCGAAATCGATCTTTCCTCCGAGAACAAGGAAGAAAACTGTCATGCTGACAGCAATCAGAACCGCGGCAATAAGCAACGTGATTGCAGTCTTCCCTGTCAGATAGCGTGCGTTGCCGCCTTCTTTTTTGATCATGCCCGCACGTGTCAGAACAAGCGAGATCGGTTTATACAAGACAAGTACCAACGCTGCATTCACAACACATTTGATCAGATTAAAGGGAAACAAAAGTGTCGGAATCATTTTGGCAACGTCAGTCATACTGCCGCCCATATAAAAGGGGGTGATAAACAAATTTGCCACCATCATCAGTGAAGTCGACATAACAGTAGCAAGCGTCAAAGCGAGATATGACCCAACCATCGTTTTATGACGGCGGTAAAACCATCCCGCCACGAAAGCAAACGAAGCGGAAGAAAGGAAATTCATAATAAAGCCGTAGAATCCCGTCGTACTGTACAGGAGAAGCTCGAGTAGAGCCGCAAGAAGCGAAACCACAACGCCGGGAACAGGACCGTACAGCATTGCCGCAACGGTAATAAAAACGTTTTTCACATCAAACGTGAGAAAACTTACCTTAAAACCAATAATATAAACAGAAAGATATGACACCGCCGTAAAGAGCGAAAGCATCACAAGCATTCTGGTTCTGTTATGGGAATTGTTCATAATATCACCTGAAAGGAGGTATAAAAACAGCCCCAAACGGGGCGAACAATTCTGTCAAAATGACAAAATCTTTTATCATCCGGACTTTACCGTCGGTACAGGAATCTCACCTGTTCGGCATCGTAAACGATGTTCACGGACTCAGCAACGCGCTTTACCGTCGGTGTGGAATTTCACCAACCCCCAAAGATCTTTCTATATAGAATAAAAATAAAAAAGCCGTGCAAACAGCACGGACAAGCATTCATTTTAAAGTCTTCCCTGACACTATCGGGAAACCCGATAGTGTCAGGAATAAGACATTCGCTGTTTGTTATAAAACGGTTAGACTAAGTTAAGCCTTGATTTCAATAACAACGCCGGAACCAACGGTTCTGCCGCCTTCACGGATAGCGAAACGAAGACCCTTTTCGATAGCGAT